>NZ_JBRRES010000005.1:0-141469 GCF_056760395.1 Stenotrophomonas sp. STEN009
GGGCATGGCCCGGCGCTACCGTGCCAATGTGGGTAGCGCAGGGCCATGCCCGGCGAACGCGGCGGCCGCGACGACGCGTATAAAAAAACGCGGCGCCAGGCGCCGCGTTCTTCGTTGACCCATCGGCCGGCCGATCAGGCCTTGGCGACGGCCTTCTTCGCCACGGCCTTCTTCGCCGGAGCCTTGGCCACGGTCTTCTTGGCGACCGGGGCAGCGGCGCCTACGGCGACCTTGCTCGCGGTGTGCGAACGGGCGTTGCCGTAGCTGGCGTTGTAGCGCTTGCCCTTGGCGGTCTTGCGGTCACCCTTACCCATGTCTTCAACTCCTCAAATGTGAAATCTGGTTACCCCGTGCTGACACGGGTTCGGCGGGGCCGCCTTGCTGGACGCCCCCGCGCACGATCGGAAAGCCTATCACGGAGCGCCTAGTGCGCGCAGCTGGCGTCGTGTACGTGGCTGTGGTTGAGCCGCAGATTGACCAGATGGGCAACGCCGACCAGCAGACCGCCAATGGTCATCACCACTGCGTGCGGCACGGCATTGTGATGCAGCGGGTCGTACAGCACCCCAGCCCACAGCGCGACCAGCCCGGGAATCAGGAACGCCAGCGCGCGCAGGGCGCCATGCCGGCGGTAGCCCCAGACAAGGCTGAACAGACCCAGCAGGGTCACAAACACGACCAGCGCCTGTTCAACGCCATCGCTGAGCCAGAACGACAGGCCCAGCGAAGGCGCTGCGGCCAGCAGCACCGGAATCACCGCACAGTGCACTGCGCACAGCATCGATCCGGTGGCACCGAAACGGTCGAGCAGATGGCGCAGGTGGGAGGAGAGGGACATGACTTCCAGCAGGGTCGGCGAATCGTTATGGAATAATATAACATCCCTTCCTGGTCCGCACGATCTCCTCTCCCCCTGTCCCGCGACGGGATATGTGCGCTTCACAATTGATACACAGTAACAAGGACTTCTCGATGCCCGCCCCTTCCACGCGCTTCAAGCCGCACACCCTCGCCCTGGCGCTCGCCGCGCTGCTGCCGTCCGCCGCATTCGCCGCAGGCGACGACGATGCGCACCGTGACCGCCACCTGACCGAGCTGTCGTCGGTGCAGGTCACCGCCTCGCCGCTGCAGGGCGATGCCGAGTCGCTGGCGCGGCCGGTCGAAGTGCTCGCCGGCGAGCGCCTGGACGAACAGAAGGCAGGCACCCTCGGCGATACGGTGGCCAAGCTGCCGGGCGTGCAGAGCACCTTCTTCGGCCCCGGTGTCGGTCGTCCAATCATCCGCGGCCAGGAAGGCCCGCGGGTGGCAGTGCTGTCCAACGGCATGGGCAACATGGATGCCTCCACCGTCAGCGCCGACCATGCCACCAGCATCGAACCGTTCCTGGCTGATCAGATCGAAGTGCTGAAGGGCCCGGCGACACTGCTGTTCGGCAGCGGTGCGATCGGCGGCGCGGTCAACGTCGTCGATGGCCGCATCGCCCGCGAGCTGCCCGACCGTCCGCTCAGCGGCCGCGCTGAACTGCGCGGCAACTCCGTCAATGACGAACGCAGCGGCATGTTCCGCCTCGACGGCGTCAGCGGCAACGTCGTGCTGCATGTCGACGGCCTGGTGCGCAACGGCGACGACTACCGCATTCCCGGCTACGCGGTGATCGACAGCCTGGAAGACCACCACGAAGACCATGACCACGACCACGCGGGCGAGGAAGGCGACGAGCCGCGCCGTGGCCGCCTGGACAACAGCTCCATCCGCACCCGGGCCGGTGGCGTGGGTGCCACCTGGCTGGGCGAGGGCGGCTACTTCGGCGTGTCGGCCAGCACCTATCGCACCAACTATGGCATCCCCAATGGCGCCCACGTCCACGCGGACGGCGACGATCATGACCACGATCATGATCATGATCACGGCGAGGAGGAGGAAGGCGGCGACGAGCATGACGTACGCATCGACATGGTGCAGAACCGCTTCGAGACCAAGGCCGGCATCTACAACCCGGTCTCGTTCCTGAAGAACATCAATGCCCGCGTGGCCTACACCGACTACGAGCATGTCGAGCTGGAGGCCGGCACACCCTCCACACGCTTCACCAACCGCGGCATCGAAACCCGCCTGGAAGCCGTACAGCAGCAGGTCGGTGGCTGGGACGGCGCCTTCGGCGTGCAGTTCGGCAACAGCGATTTCGGCGCCAAGGGCGAAGAAGCATTCGTGCCGGACACCGGAACGAAAAACATCGGCCTGTTCGTGCTGCAGGAGAAGCAGTTCGGCCCGTTCAAGCTCGAACTCGGCGGCCGCCACGACCAGGTCAAGCTGGACCCGACCGGCGATTACCGCCGCCGGCAGTTCGATGCCACCAATCTGTCCGCGGCCGGCATCTGGAAGCTCAACGACGCGGTCGACCTGCGCATCGGCGTGGACAGCTCCGAACGTGCCCCCACCAATGAAGAGCTCTATGCCGCTGGCGCGCACATCGCCACCCGCTCGCTGGAAATCGGCGATGCCAACCTGAAGACCGAGCGCGGCCAGCGTGTCGAGCTGGGCATCCACACCCACAGCGATCGCCTGGACTTCTCCGCCTCGATCTACCAGACGAAGTTCAAGGACTTCATCTACCTGGCCGACACCGGCGTCACCGAAGGCCTGCCGGTGCGTGCATGGACGCAGCAGGATGCGGTGTTCAAGGGTGCCGAGGCGGAGGCCCTGGTGCATCTGTTCGAAGGCGTCGCAGGCGACTGGGATCTGCGCCTGTTCGGCGATTACGTGCAGGCCAAGCTGGACGGCAACGGCAGCCGCAACCTCGACATCGCGGTACCGCACGGTGACCACAACCACAACTACACCGTGGAGCTGGCCAACACCGGCTACCTGCCGCGCATCGCCCCGGCCCGCGTCGGTGCCGACCTGCGCTGGGCGAAGGACGGCTGGCGCGCGTCGGTGGGCGCCGTGCGTTACAGCCGGCAGAAGGACGTGGCGCAGAACGAAGAGCCGAGCGACGGCTACACCCTGGTCGATGCGCACTTGGCCTACCGCTGGGATCGCAACGACAGCAACAGCTATGAGGTGTTCCTGGATGGCAGCAACCTGACCAACCGTGAAGTGCGCCCGCACACCTCGCTGCTGCGCGACTACTCGCCGCTGCCGGGCCGCGGTGTCGCATTCGGCATCCGTGCGTACTTCTGACCCCTCCAGCAGCAGGACGCCGTTCCACTGATCCCTGACGACGCTCGTTGTCGTTCTCTCCCGGGGGGCCTGCTGGCCCCCCGCTTTTTTTGGACCCGGTACGGCTTCGGACATTAGCCGCGCCGTGACGCTATCGATATGGCCTGGTGGCACATCCCACCTGCCATGGATACGAATTCACACACCGATCACAAAGATGTGCGTAGGACAACAACCGGACAATCCCGTCACTCAATGTCTCGCACATCGGACACTTCTGTCCGAAAATGAACCCATGACCGCTCAACGCGCTGATGCCGCTGCCCGCCGTGCCCTCATTCTCGACGCCGCCGACCATGTGTTCGGGCAACACGGCGTCACCGCTCCGCTGGACCTGGTGGTCGAACGCGCCCAGGTGGGCCGGGCCACGCTGTACCGCAATTTTCCCGACCGCACCGCGCTGATCCAGGCCCTGCTGCAGCGTGCGGTCGACCGTATCCGCCGCCAGGTGGAGCAGCTGGGCGACCGTGACGACGCCCTGTTCGAGGTGTTCGAGGGGATGGCCCAGCGCATCATCGATTCACCTGCGCTGGCCGATTACTGGCGCGCCGTTGATTCAGACGTGCCCTCCATGCGCGCCGCGCGCGAGACCGTACGCGACCTGCTGGAAGCACCGATCCAGCGGGCCATCGCCGCAGGCCTGTGCCGTCCCGATCTGGAAAAAACGGATATTTCACTGATCTCCGGCATGCTGGGAGCCGCCCTTCGCGGCAAGACCCGTGACGAGCGCGCCCGTCTGGCCGGGCGTGCCCTGCAACTGCTGCGCGGAGGACTCCAGGGAGCAGCCAGCGGAGCACGCTGATGGTGCAGCCGTATCTGAAGCCGGTGCCGGACTGGGAGGAACATGAGAAGCCGACCATGCCCGGATCGGCTTCGATGCCGTGGCACCCACCCTACCGGCGTGCAGCCTATGCCCTGGTGTCCCTGCTGGTGGCCATCACCGGCGGCCTCGGCAATGCGCTGGTCACCGCCAACCTGCCGTTCCTGCAGGGGCAACTGCAGCTCACCCCGACCCAGGGCAGCTGGCTGGTGGCCGCTTACGCGATGGTCAACGTCACCGCCAACCTGCTGGCCTTCAAGTTCCGCCAGCAGTACGGCATCCGCCTGTTCGCCGAGATCGGCCTGGGGCTGTATGCCGCGCTGGCCGTGCTGCACCTGTTCGTGGGCAGCTTCGAAACCACGATGCTGACGCGCGCGGCCAGCGGTTTCGCCGGTGCGGCGTGTTCGACGCTGGGTACGCTGTACATGCTGCAGGCGTTGCCGCGGCGCTTCACCGGCAACCTGCTGGTGATCGGCGTCGGTCTGTCGCAGCTGGCAGTTCCGCTGGCCTGGATCGTGTCGCCCGGCCTGGTCGATACCGGGCAATGGCACCAGCTGTATTCCTTCGAAGCAGGGCTGGCGCTGTGTGCGTTCGCGGCGGTGGTGGTGCTGAAGCTGCCGCCAGGCGTGCAGATCAAGGCCTTCGAGCCCATGGATTTCCTCACCTTCAGCCTGCTTGCCCCGGCGGTTGCGCTGCTGGTGGTGGTGCTGGCCCAGGGCTACACGCGCTGGTGGCTGGACACACCGTGGCTGGGCTGGGCGCTGGTCGCCTCGATCGCATTGTCGACCACCGCCTTCATCATCGAGCACTACCGGCGCAATCCACTGCTGCAGACGCGCTGGCTGGCCAGCCTGCCGGTACTGCACTTCATCGTGGGTGCGTTCCTCATCCGCTTCCTGACCACCGAGCAGTCCTACGGCGTGGTCAGCCTGATGCGCACGCTGGGCATGGGCCCGGACCAGCTGCGCCCCTTGTTCGTGGTGATTCTGGCAGGGGTTGTCACCGGCATCATCGGTACCGCCGTGACCTTCGGCCCGAAGCGGCTGATCCCGCAGCTGCTGATGGCGATCCTGCTGCTGGGTTCGGCGGCGTTCTTCGACCAGAACCGCACCAGCATGGACCGTCCCCACGATTTCTACCTCAGCCAGTTCCTGGCCTCGGTCGGTGCCGGGATGTTCATGGGCCCGCTGATCATGCTGGGCATCTCCGCCGCCCTGAAACAGGGTGTGGACCACATGATCACCTTCCTGGTAACGCTGTCGATCACCCAGACGCTGGGCGGGCTGGCCGGCTCGGCGCTGCTGGGAACCTTCCAGCTGCATCGCGAACAGCTGTATTCCAGCGCGCTGACCAGCCAGCTTGATCCCGCCGACCCGGTGGTGGCGCAGCGCCTGCGCATCCAGCAGCAGCTGTACGCCGCGCAGATCACCGATCCGGTGCTGCGCAGCGCGCAGGGCACCGCGCAGCTGGCACAGACGACGCGCCGCGAGGCCAATGTCCGTGGGTTCAATGATGTGTTCACCCTGAGCGGCTGGCTGGCGATCGGCTTCCTGTGCTGGTTGCTGCTGCTGTCGCTGCGTACCGCCGTGCTCAAGCAGTGGCGCAAGCGCCATCCGCCCTCCTCCGCTGCGGCCTCCCCCGCAGCGCCCCGCTGAGTCCTTCGCCATGCCTCCCGTCCCGCCCCGTCCCGACGATGCCGACAACGTGACTCCACCGCCGCCAACCGACGCGGCACCTGCGCCCACGCCGGTTGAGCCGGCGGTCGCGCCGAAGTACCTCAGACCCAGTGCGCGCAGCGTGGCAGTGATCGTGGTGGTGGCCCTGCTGGGCATCGCACTGATCCTGCGCGCGTGGCACCTGTGGCCGTTTGCCAGCAGCGTGATGGTCACCGACAACGCCTACGTGCGCGGGCAGATCACGGTGATGGCACCCCAGGTCAATGGCTATGTGACCGAGGTGCTGGTGAAGGACTTCCAGCACGTGAAGAAGGGCGAACCACTGCTGCGCATCGATGACCGCATCTATGCGCAGCGCGTGGCGCAGGCACAGGCCACGCTGGACAGCGCGCGCGCGGCGTTGGCCAACTCCGATCAGTCGCAGGCGCAGAACCGCGCGCAGATCGCTGCGGCCCAGGCCACCCTGTCCGCCGGCAAGGCCGAGCTTGAGCGCTCCCGCAACGAGCTGAAGCGATACGAGCAGCTCGCCGCACAACGCCTGGTATCGATCAATGACCGCGACCGCTTCCGCACGACCCAGGCGTCGGCGCAGGCCAGCGTGCAGCAGTCGCAGGCGCAGATCCGCATCGCCGAGGAAACGCTGATCTCCACCCAGGTGGCACGCAAGAGCCTGGAGGCACAGGTGGAAAGCGCACAGGCGCAACTGGAACTGGCACGCATCGACCTGGCCAATACCGTGATCCATGCGCCGCGCGACGGGCAGATCAGCGAGGCCAGCGTGCGGACCGGCCAGTACGTGGCCGCCGGCTCGCAGCTGCTGTTCCTGGTGCCCGACGCGCTGTGGGTGGTCGCCAACTACAAGGAGGGCCAGACTTGGCAGATGCGCATCGGCCAACCTGCGACGTTCGCCGTGGACGCGTTCCAGGGCCAGGTGCTGCGCGGCCATGTGGAGCAGATCGCCCCCGCCACCGGCTCGGAATTCAGCGTCCTGCGCCCGGACAATGCCAGCGGCAACTTCACCAAGGTGGTGCAGCGGCTGCCGATCCGGATCTCGATCGATCCGGGGCAGGAGCTGGCCGCGCGACTGCGTCCCGGCATGTCGGTGATCGCACGGGTGGATACGGCGGCCGAGCCTGCGCCGGCCCGGTAGGGTCGAGCTCGTGAAACGGGGTCAGATTCCTTTTACCAAGGCAAAAGGGATCTGACCCCAATCCCACCGGCCGCTCAGCCTGCGCAGCGGGCGCAGAGTCCGTGCACTTCCAGCGTCTGCGCCTGCGGCTGGAAGCCGAGCTCCTTGGCCCGCTTCTCCAGTTGGCCGACGATCTCGCGGTCTTCCAGCTCCACCGCGCTGTGGCAGCTGTTGCAGATCAGGAACGGCACCGAATGCGCCGCACTGCTGGGGTGGTGGCAGGCCACGAAGGCATTCACCGATTCCAGCTTGTGCACGAAGCCATTGGCCATCAGGAAGTCCAGCGCGCGGTACACGGTGGGCGGGGCATCGGCACCCACACCCTTGCCGTTGCGCACCCATTCCAGCAGCTCGTAGGCCTTGACCGGCTTGCCGGCTTCGGCGATCAGCTTCAGTACGTTGGCGCGGATGGGGGTCAGGCGCAGCCCGCGTTCGCGCGAGACACGCTCGACCACCGCCACGAAATCCGATGCGTCATGGACGTGGTGGTGGGGGGCGGTACAGGCAGTGGCAGTCTTGGCGGGCATGCGCGTTCTCCGGTTCGGCCTGGCAAGGATGCCTCAGACCGTTGCTACCTTGGTAATGGCCGCGTCGATGCGTTTCAAGGCCTGCTCACGGCCGGCCAGGTACACGGTGTGGGAAATGTCAGGGCTGACCTGGGTACCGGTGATGGCCACGCGCAGCGGCTGGGCGACCTTGCCCATGCCGATCTCCAGCGCGGCGGCCGTGTCGTGCAGGGCCGTGCCGACCGCTTCGGCCGTCCATTCCGGCAGCGCCGCCAGCAGTTCACGGGCCTTGCCCAGGGCGACCTCGGCCCCGGCCTTGAAGTGCTTGGCCACTGCGGCTTCGTCGTAGTCGTTCAGCGGCTGGTACCAGACCACGGCCTTCTCGGCCATTTCCTTCAGGGTCTGCACGCGTTCACGCAGGGCGATCACCACGTCTACCGGTGCCGGGCCCGCCGCCACGTCCAGGCCCAGCTTCTGCAGCTGGTAGACCAGGTGCGGCACGATGTCGGCCGGTTCCACGGTCTTCAGGAAGTGCTGGTTGACCCAGCCCAGCTTGGCCATGTCCAGGCGCGACGCCTTGGAGTTGCAGTCCTTCACATCGAACAGGTCGATCAGTTCCTGGCGGGTAAACAGTTCCTGGTCACCATGCGACCAGCCCAGGCGGGCCAGGTAGCTCAGCAGTGCGTCCGGCAGGTAGCCGGCATCCCGGTACTGCATCACGTCGGCGGCACCGGTGCGCTTGGACAGCTTGGCGCCCTGCTCGTCCAGGATCATCGGCATGTGGCCGAACTTCGGCACCGGTGCACCGATGCCTTCGTACAGGTTGATCTGGCGCGGCGTGTTGTTGATGTGGTCGTCACCGCGGATGACCTCGGTGATGCCCATGTCCCAGTCATCCACCACCACCGCGAAGTTGTAGGTGGGATAGCCGTCCGGACGGAAGATGACCATGTCATCCAGTTCGCTGTTGGCGATCTCGATCCGGCCCTTGATCAGGTCATCGAACACCACCGTACCCTGCAGCGGATTCTTGAAGCGGATGACGCGGTTCGGGTCGTCCCGGTACGGCAGGCCCAGCTCGCGCGCGGCACCGTTGTAGCGCGGCTTTTCCTGCCTGGCCATGGCGGCTTCGCGCATCGCGTCCAGCTCTTCCCGGGTTTCATAGGCGTAGTAGGCCTTGCCGTCGGCAATCAGCTGCTCGGCGACTTCCCGGTAACGGGCCACCCGGTCGGTCTGGTAGATCGGACCTTCGTCGTAGTCCAGGCCCAGCCACTCCATCGCCTCCAGGATGGCGTCGATCGCCCCCTGGGTGCTGCGTTCACGGTCGGTATCCTCGATGCGCAGCACGAACTCGCCGCCGCGGTGGCGGGCCTCCAGCCAGCAGTACAGCGCGGTGCGGGCGCCACCGATATGCAGATAACCGGTAGGACTGGGGGCGAAGCGGGTGCGGCAGGTCATGTGGGGCTCGAGGAACGGGAATTCCCCGATTTTACCACCAGCCCCGCGCCGGCACGGAGGGACGGACGGGGTCCGCCCCTCCGGCTCACGTCACGGCTGCGGCTCGGCCTTGCGCGGGAACGACTGCTCTCGCATCGCCGCGTTGTAGGCAAAGGAGGCCACGATGGCCGCTGCCTGCTTGAGATCTTCCGGCTCGGCGTGGTCCCAGGTGTCCAGATGGCTGTGGTGGACATTGGTGAAGTAATCCAGCCGGTCCTGGATGAACTGGAAGCCGGGCAGGCCGACGCGATCGAAGCTGATGTGGTCGGTGCTGCCGGTGTTGCGGGTCGCCACCGTGGTGGCGCCGACATCATGGAACGGGGCGAGCCAGGCCTCGAAGATCGGCATCGCCGCCAGGTTCTCCTGCGCGTAGATGCCACGGAAGCGGCCGGAGCCGTTGTCCATGTTGAAGTAGACCTGGAACTTGCTGTAGTCGCGGGTCTTGCGCAGCGGTCCGGTGGGGTCGCGCAGCGAGGCCGGCAACGCCTTCTGCGCAGCGTCCACTGGTTCCGGGAACTGGCCGAAGTGCTTGGCGACGTAGGCCTGCGAGCCGATCAGGCCCTGCTCCTCGCCGCTCCACAGCGCCACCCGGATGGTGCGCCGGGGCTTGGCACCGGTGGCCTTGAGGATGCGCATGGCTTCCATCATCACCGCCACGCCGGCCGCGTTGTCGGCCGCGCCGGTGCCGCTGTGCCAGGAATCGAGGTGCGCGCCGATCATCACCACCTCATCCGGCCTGCTGCTGCCCCGGATCTCCGCCAGCGTGTTGTAGCCGGGCTGATCGCTGTCGTCGGTGAAACGCGCGCTCACGTCCACCCGCAGGCGCACGGGCTGCTTGGCCTCCAGTGCACGCACCAGCGGATTGAAGTGCTCGGCGATCATCGCCAGCTCCGGAATGCCGACCGACTCCCCGGCCTTGCGCGAGCCACCACCGGCCACGCGGATGATGCCGTTGTCCCAGCTGCTGATGCTGATCGAGGCCAATGCGCCTTCCTCGACGAAGAAGGCGTTGACCTTGGCCGCCAGCGCCTGCCTCTCCTGGTACTCCTTCACCCGCTTGGCGCGCTCGGCGGTGGCGTCCTTGTCCTTGGGCAGGGTGAATTCCTGCAGTCCCTCCAGCGAGGTGGCGTCGTGACGATGCGAGTCCGGCTCGGTACCCCGCTTGTACTCGCGCGCCTCGCCGAGCAGCAGGATCTTCCCGCGCAGCTTGCCGCGGTACTTCTCGATGTCTTCCGGCTTCTTGATGTCCACCTGTACCAGCTCGCCCTCGACCGGTCCGCGGGTGCCCGGCGTCCAGGCCTTGGGCAGTGCGTGCAGCGGCATCACGCGGTCGCCGAGCATCTCCACGCTGGCCGAGGTGAACTCCCAGCCACGGCCGAAGTCATCGAACGCTTCGTCGTGGACATTGTCCAGCTTCCATTCGGTGAACTTGCTGCGGGTCCACGCGTTTGCGCGCCCCATCGCCGGGGAGTTGGTCAGGCGCGGCCCGATGCGCTCGGTGAGATAGCTGAAGGTGTCCATCACCTGCGAACGGTGGAACGCCTCCTGGCGGATGCGGCTGACCATGTCCAGGTCCACCGGCTCGCGCTGCTGCGCCATCGCATTGCCGCTCATCGCCAGCGCAACCGCCAGCACACCCCACTTCAGCACATCCCACCCCTGCCCTTCGGCTCGATCATCAACCCCTCGAGTCTAGCCAGCGGGGGCGCCCGGCCCCCGTCCCATCGGTCATGGGCGGTGCGGACGCCTCATCCGCTCCAGCCCAGCCACAGCTGGGCGCGCATGGGCAGCAGCAGCAACCAGTGCCGCCGGTCGATGCTGCTGCAGCCGAATACCGCAGCGTGCGTGGGCCAGTCGCCGGGCAGGCCGGCGATGCCGATCTCGGCCAACGCCCCCGGCCCGGCCTTCCAGGGCCGGTAGCGCGGCACCTTTCCACCCAGCACGCCACGTCCCTGCCGTGCACCGTCCAGCCACTCCAGCCCCTGCCCCAGCACTCCTTCGCAGGTGGCCGCCGCCAGCTGGAAGCGGACCAGGCCGGGGGCGATCCGTGCCCCCGGCAGGGCCGCCAGCACGCCATGCGCCTGCAGCAGTGCATCCACTTCGAGCAGAGCCGGAATGCCTTGCTGGGCTCTCAGCCGCAATCCCTGGCGCCATCCCATCGCGTTCTCCTCACTTTGCTTCCGCGCCCAGCGCATACCAGTCCACGCGGCGGGTCACCCACATCGCCAGCGCCAGAATCACGAACAGCAGCAGCGAGCCCATCAGCAGTGCGTTGTTCTCCGAGACCAGCAGCCCGTAAAGCGCGCCATACAGCACGGTCAGCAGCGCGGCGAAGCCCAGGCCGCGCTTCCAGTGACCGAGCACGTTGGCCAGATACACCGCCTGCAGGCCGATGCAGGCCGCCGCCGAGACCAGATAGGCCTTCCAGAAGGCGATGTGCTCGGACAGGCTGATCAGCAGCAGGAAGAAGATCGCCAGCGCCAGGCCCACCATCAGGTACTGCAGCGGGTGGATGCGCAGCGATTTGATCAGCTCGAACAGAATGAAGCCGACGAAGGTGAGCAGCACGAACAGCACGCCATACTTGGAGGCGCGATCCGCCTGCGTGTAGGCGTCGACCGGATCGACCAGCGACACGCTCACCGCCTGCGACGCCACCGCGCCATCGCTGCGCAGCTGGCGCTGGGCATCGGAGGCCAGCGAGGACACTGCCCAGCGTGCGTCGAAGCCCTGCGCATCGACGCGGCGTTCGTTCGGCAGGAAGGCGCCGGCGAAGGATGGATGCGGCCAGCGCGAACGCAGTGCGATGCGGTTGTCATCGCCTACCGGCACGACCGACAGCATGCGGCTGCCGTCCAGCCGCAGTTCCAGCTCCACCGTGCTCGCTGCCAGCAGCCCGCCCTGCACCGCGGCAAAACCCGCCACGGGCGCATGCAGGCCACGCCCCAGTTCCGCAGCGGCGCCGACGCCCGGCAGCAGGCGTACCTGGCGGCCATCCACGCGCAGGTTGGGCGTCCCGACCAGGCCACGCGCGTCAGACACGCCCAACGCCACATAGGGCTGGCCATAGGTCCGGCCTGGCTTGACCGGATAGTCGTCAGCCGCGAAAGAGGCCTTCAACTGGCCGTTCCAGCTGTACACCGGCACCTTGAACAGCCCGACCTCACGCTGGCTGGGCAGCATCTCGCCGCCAACGTCGAGCGAGGCCGGCATCTGCAGCCAGTGCCCTTCGCTGACCTGCACCTCGGTCTTCTTGTTGCCCTTGGCGTCGACGACTTCCACCTGCTGGCGCTCCACCCACGGCACCACCCGCACCGGCCCCACCAGCTGCTGCGCGCCGGCGCGGCTGTCAGCGACCCGCGCGAAGGCTTCGTCGCGGTATTGGCTGCGCTCGTTGATCACGCTGCGGATCATCATCAGCGGAATCAGCAGCAGCAGGATCAGTCCGCCGACAATGGCGAACCGCAGCAGCATCTTCAGGGATTTCATGGTCCATCCTCGTTGGAGAGGGCTGCAGCATGGACCGTCGCGGTGAGCGGGGTTTGTGGCGAATTTGAAGCGGATGTGAAGTCAGCGCCGCGTGCGCGGGCCGGGCATGCCCAGCGGCAACCACAGGCTGGCCACGGTCCCGCCGCCGTCGCGGGCCTGCAGCTGGACACGGCCATCGTGCAGGCGCGCTACTTCCTGCACGAACGGCAGCCCGAGGCCGGAGCTGCGGCGGCCACTGCCGGGACGGGCCAACGAGTAGAAGCGCTCGAACACGCGGTCACGGGCATAGTCGGGAATTCCGGCCCCCCGGTCGGCCACCTGCAGGCGCACGCCGCCGTCCTCAACCTGTGCCTGCAGCACCACCTCCGTCCCCGATGGAGAGAAGGCAACCGCGTTGTCGACCAGGTTGTTCAGCGCCTGCCGCAGCAGATAGGCATCACCCTGAATGCTCAGATCCGCCACGGCATCAGTGCGTACCTCGACGCCGGCCGCCTGCGCGCGCACCTGCGCGGCTGCGACGGTCTGCTGCAGCAGGTCCGGCAGTGCGATCGGAGCACGCGTCTGCAGCCAGCCATGCTGCTCCACTTCGGCCAGCGCCAGCAGCTTGTCGATGGTTTCGGTCAACCGCTCCTGCTGCTCGAGGATGCTGCGCGCGAAGTGCGCACGGTCGGCATCAGCCATCGGTTCCTGCAGCAGCTCGGCGGCACCGCGTATCGCGGCCAGTGGACTCTTCATTTCGTGCGTCAGCGACTGCACATACTGCTCGACGTAGGCCTTGCCTTCGAGTTTGCGCCGCATGGTCTCCAGCGCCTGGCCGAGATCACCGATCTCATCGCGGCGGCGGCGTGGCGGCGGCACCGGCTCACCGGCGGTGACCGCGCGCGCATAGCGACTGAGCTGGCCCAGGCCGGTGGTCAACCACATCGTCACCAGCACCCCGACCAGCGCCGAGAGTCCTATCAGCCATGCGCCGCGTTCGATGATGGCGCGCTGGCTGGCCGCAATGAACGGATCGATGCTGCGGTTGGGCTGGGCCAGGGTGAGCACGCCGATGAGGGTGCGGCCATCACCCGGGTCGTACACCGGCGCGGCCACATGCATCACGGTGTTGCCCTCCTCGCCCGGCGTCTCCGGGCTGGAGCGGGCGCCGTACTCGCCGCGCAGGGTGCGGTAGACATCGTTCCAGCGCGAGTTGTCACGACCGACGTCGCGGCCCAGCGAATCGTAGATCACGATGCCTTTCGCATCGGTGATCGTCACCCGGTAATCGAGGGCGCGCTTGGGAAAGCGCCACACCATCGCTTTCAGGTCACGCTGCCGCGCCTTGGCCAAATTGCGGGTGAAAGTCCCGCTGTTGATGGTGCCTGCCTTGACGTCCGCCGCCGCCATCTCGGCCAGCACGTTGGCTGCATCGACCAGGGTCGATTCCATCGCCTGGCGTACGCCCGGCTTCACTTCGTTGACGAACACGCGCATGACGAAGAACGCGGCGATGCCCACGATCAGGAAGAAGCCCAGGAACAGCTTCATCACCAGACGCATCGCTCACACCTCCAGGGCGTAGCCCAGGCCACGGTGGGTTCGGATCGGGTCGGTGCTGGCGCCGGCCGCGCGCAGCTTGGCACGCAGGGTCTTGACGTGCGTATCGACCGTGCGGTCGGCGCTGTCGGCACTGCTGTCCCAGCCGCGGTCCATCAGCTGGGCGCGGCTGAGGATGGCCCCGGGGCGTTGCAGCAGGGCTTCCAGCAGTGCGTACTCGTAGCGGGTCAGGTCCAGCGCCTGGCCGTGGAAGCGGACACGCCGGCCCTCCCGGTCGATGGCGAAGGCGCCATGCGTCTGCCAGCCCGCATCGGTGTCGCTGGCAGCAGGCGCCGCCCGCCGCAGCCGCGCGCGCACCCGCGCCACCAGCTCGCGCGGCGAGAACGGCTTGGCCATGTAGTCGTCGGCGCCCAGCTCCAGGCCCAGCACCCGGTCCAGTTCGTCGTTGCGGGCGGTCAGGAAGATCACCGGCAGCTGCGCCTGCGGACCGGGCAGCGCACGCAGCCGACGACAGACCTCGAAGCCGCTCAGGTCCGGCAGGCCCACGTCCAGCACCACCACATCGATGCCACCGTCCCGCAGCCGCTGCAGGGCATCGCTGCCGAGCAGGCAGTGACTGGCCAGGTAGCCCTCGCTGCGCAGCGCGTAGAGCACGGTTTCGGCGATGGCGGCTTCGTCCTCGACCACCAGGACATGGGCAACGGGAGCTGTCATGGCGCGCAGCATAGCCGCTGCGGCCGCCGCCCCGTACACTGCCCCCATGAATTACCGCCATGCCTTCCACGCCGGCAACCATGCCGATGTCCTCAAGCACATCGTGCAGCTGGCCCTGATCGACAGCTTCAAGCGCAAGGACAGCCCGTTCTTCGTGCTGGACACCCACGGCGGCGCTGGCCGCTATCTGCTGGCCAGCGAAGAGAGCCGCAAGACGCTGGAGGCCGAATCCGGGGTCATGCGCCTGATGGCGCAGCCGAAGCTGCCGGACGTGGTCGAGCGCTACCTGAAGGCCGTGCAGGCCGACAATCCGGTCGGCGCGCTGACCAACTACCCCGGCTCGCCCCTGCTCACCGCCCAGGCCATGCGTGCGCAGGACCGGATGGCGGTATGCGAGCTGCAGGAAGACGAAGCAGGCACGCTCAAGGCCCTGTTCGCCCATGACAGCCGGGTCGGCGTGCACCCGGGCGACGGCTATGCACTGCTGCGCTCGCTGCTGCCGCCGAAGGTCAACGGCAGCAAGATCGGCCGCGGCCTGGTGCTGATCGACCCGCCCTACGAGGCCCAGGACGCCGAGTACCAGCGCATCCTGGCAGCGCTGGCCGAGACGCTGGCGCGCTGGCCGCAGGCCACCTGCGCGGTGTGGTTCCCGATCAAGCAGCGCCGCACGATCCTGCATTTCCTGCGCAAGGCCACTGCCTTGCCGGTCAAGTCGGCAGTGACCATCGAGTTCCTGGTACGCCCCGACGACTCACCGCTGCGCCTCAACGGCAGCGGCATGCTGGTGCTCAACGCCCCCTGGCAGTTCGACCGGGCGGTCGGTCCTGCCCTGCCGGCGCTGCGCCAGCACCTGGGTGAGCCCGGCGCCAGCACCCGCCTGGATTGGCTCAAGGCACCTGAATAATGGCCTTCACGAGGCTGTACGCCCGTGAGCCTTTTGTTCACGGAAGACAGCCCCGGTGATGCCACAATCGATGGACCACCAAGGAATCACCCGGTATGGCCACTCGCAACCGCATGCCGCCCTGGCATGAGATCTTCAAGGCTCCCAGCGGCCACGAGCTGCTGATCCGCCCCATCCGCCCGGAAGACAGCGCGCCGCTGCAAGCGGCCTTCAGCCTGTTCGGGCCGGAAGAAATCCGCGACCGTTTCCTGCAGGCGGTGACCGAGCTGTCACCGGAAACCACCCAGCGCCTGACCCATCCGAATCCCAAGACCGAGATCACCCTGGTCGCGGCCGAGTCCCTGCCCGCCGGTGAGGCCGTGGTCGGTGCGGTCGCCCGGGCCTCGATCATCCCCGGTACCCGCGAAGCCGAGTACGCGATCCTGATCAGCCGCTTCCTCATCGGCCAGGGCCTGGGCCGGCAGCTGATGCGCAAGCTGGTGAAGTGGGGTCGGGGCAAGTACCTGGATCGCCTGTACGGCGATGTGGCGGCCGAGAACGAGCCGATGAAGCAGCTGGCCGCCTCGCTGGGCTTCAAGCCCGTTCCGCACCCGAACGGCACCGAAGGGCTGGTGCGCATGGTGCTGGAACTGGACAACTGACGGTGACGCCGGGCGCGGCCCGGCGATGCCGTTGCAGCCACTGCGCCCTCCGGGCATGGCCCGGCGCTGCCCGCTCACGCAGCAATCATGGGGCGGGTGGAGGCTTCTGCTAAAATCCGCGGTCCATGTCGCGTACTTCATACCCCGCCCCGCCGCTGCCGCGCGCCGGCCAGCTCCGCGCCTGGTGGCGCGCCCCCGCTTCACCGACCGCCCTGGCCTGGTACCTGGCCCAGGCGGCGCGCGCGCATGACGCGCCGTTGCTGGTGGTTGCCCGTGACAACCACGGCGCCAACCAGCTCGAAGCCGATCTGCAGACCCTGCTGGGCAACGATCCCGCGCTGCCGGTGATCGCCTTCCCGGACTGGGAAACCCTGCCCTACGACCGCTTCAGCCCGCATCCGGACATCATCTCGCAGCGCCTGGCGGCCCTGCACCGCCTGCCTTCGCTCAAGCGCGGCCTGGTGGTGGTGCCGGTCCAGACCCTGCTGCAGCAGCTGGCCCCGCGCAGCTACGTGATCGGCGGCAGCTTCGACCTGAAGGTCGGCCAGCGCCTGGACCTGGAGGCCGAGAAACGCCGCCTGGAAAGCGCGGGCTACCGCAACGTGCCGCAGGTGATGGACCCCGGTGACTTCGCCGTGCGCGGCGGCCTGCTCGATGTGTTCCCGATGGGCGCCGACGAGCCCTTGCGGGTGGAGCTGCTGGACGAGGACATCGACTCGATCCGCGCCTTCGACCCGGAAAGCCAGCGCTCGCTGGACAGGGTCGAGTCGGTGCACATGCTGCCCGGCCGCGAAGTACCGATGGATGAGGCCAGCATCGGCCGCGTGCTGGCCGCCCTGCGTGAACGCTTCGATGTCGACACGCGCCGCAGCGCGCTGTACCAGGACCTCAAGTCCGGGTTGGCCCCGGCCGGCATCGAGTACTACCTGCCGCTGTTCTTCGACCGCACCGCCAGCCTGTTCGACTACCTGCCTGCCGGCAGCCTGCCGGTGGTGTGTGCCGGCGCCGGCGAAGCCGCCGACGCGTTCTGGGCACAGACCGGCGAACGCTACGAGCAGCGCCGCCACGATGTCGAGCGCCCACTGCTGCCGCCCTCGGCGCTGTACCTTTCGCCTGAGCAGCTGCGCGAGCGGCTGAACGACGCGCCACGCATCGAAGTATGGGCCGCCGACCATGCGCGCATCGCCGATGCACATGCGCTGGGCGACCAGCCCCTGCCGGCGCTGCCGGTAGCGGCCCGCGAAGCACCCGCTGGCGACGCGCTGAAATCCTTCCTCGGCCACTACCCCGGCCGGGTACTGATCGCCGCAGATTCACCGGGCCGCCGCGAAGCCCTGCTGGAAGTGCTGCAGGCGGCCGAACTGAAGCCGCCGGTGGTTGCCGACCTGCCCGCCTTCCTCGCCAGCGATGTGCGCTTTGCCATCACCGTGGCGCCGCTGGAAGATGGCTTCGCCCTGGACGATCCGCGCCTGGCGGTCCTGACCGAACGCCAGCTGTTCCCCGAGCGCGCCGGCAGCACCCGCCGCACGCGCCGCGCCGGCCGCGAACCGGAAGCGATCATCCGTGACCTGGGCGAGCTGACCGAAGGCGCGCCGATCGTGCACGAGGATCATGGCGTGGGCCGTTATCGCGGCCTGATCGCGATGGACGTCGGTGGCATGCCGGGCGAGTTCCTGGAAATCGAGTATGCCAAGGGCGACCGCCTGTACGTTCCGGTCGCACAGCTGCATCTCATCAGCCGCTACTCCGGCGCATCCGCCGAGACCGCGCCCCTGCATTCGCTCGGGGGCGAGCAGTGGACCAAGGCCAAGCGCAAGGCCGCCGAGAAGGTGCGCGACGTCGCCGCCGAACTGCTGGAAATCCAGGCGCGCCGGCAGGCACGCGCCGGACTGGCCCTGCAGGTCGACCGCGCGATGTACGAACCATTCGCCGCCGGCTTCCCGTTCGAGGAGACACCCGACCAGCTGGCCGCCATCGACGCGACCCTGCGCGACCTCGCCAGCAGCCAGCCGATGGACCGCGTGGTCTGCGGCGATGTGGGCTTCGGCAAGACCGAGGTCGCCGTGCGCGCCGCGTTCGCCGCTGCCAGTGCCGGCAAGCAGGTGGCGGTGCTGGTGCCGACCACGCTGCTGGCCGAACAGCACTACCGCAACTTCCGCGACCGCTTCGCCGATTACCCGCTCAAGGTGGAAGTGCTGTCGCGCTTCAAGAGCACCAAGGAGATCAAGGCCGAACTGGAGAAGGTCGCTGCCGGCACCATCGATGTCATCGTGGGCACCCACCGCCTGCTGCAGCCGGACGTGAAGTTCAAGGATCTGGGCATGGTCATCGTCGACGAGGAACAACGGTTCGGCGTACGCCAGAAGGAGGCGCTGAAGGCGTTGCGTGCCAACGTGCACCTGCTGACCCTGACCGCCACGCCGATCCCGCGCACGCTGAACATGGCCATGGCCGGTCTTCGCGACCTGTCGATCATCGCCACGCCGCCGCCGAACCGGCTGGCGGTACAGACCTTCATCACGCAATGGGACAACGCGCTGCTGCGCGAGGCCTTCCAGCGCGAACTGGCGCGTGGTGGCCAGCTGTACTTCCTGCACAACGACGTGGAGAGCATCGGCCGCATGCAGCGCGAGCTGTCCGAACTCGTGCCGGAAGCGCGCATCGGCATCGCCCATGGCCAGATGCCGGAGCGCGAACTGGAAAAGGTGATGCTGGATTTCCAGAAGCAGCGCTTCAACGTGCTGCTGTCGACCACGATCATCGAGTCGGGCATCGACATCCCCAACGCCAACACCATCATCATCAACCGCGCTGACCGCTTCGGCCTGGCCCAGCTGCACCAACTGCGCGGCCGCGTGGGGCGTTCGCACCACCGCGCCTACGCCTACCTGATCACGCCTGACCGCCGTGCGATCACCCCGGATGCCGAGAAGCGCCTGGAAGCCATCGCCTCCATGGACGAGCTGGGCGCCGGCTTCACCCTGGCCACGCACGATCTGGAAATCCGCGGTGCCGGTGAACTGCTCGGCGAGGACCAGAGCGGGCAGATGGCCGAAGTCGGCTTCAGCCTGTATACCGAGCTCCTGGAGCGCGCGGTACGCAGCATCAAGCAGGGCAAGCTGCCGGACCTGGATGCCGGCGAGGAAGTGCGCGGTGCCGACGTCGAGCTGCATGTGCCGGCCCTGATTCCGGAAGACTACCTGCCGGACGTGCATACCCGCCTGACGCTGTACAAGCGCATTTCCAGCGCGCGCGACAACGATGCGCTGCGCGAGCTGCAGGTCGAGATGATCGATCGCTTCGGCCTGCTGCCGGACCCGGCCAAGCACCTGTTCGCGGTTGCCGAGCTGAAGCTGCGGGCCAACGCGCTGGGCATCCGCAAGCTGGACCTGGGCGAGAACGGTGGCCGCATCGTGTTCGAATCGAAGCCGGACATCGACCCGATGGCCGTGATCCAGCTGATCCAGAAGCAGCCGAACCTGTATGCGATGGAAGGCCCGGACAAGCTCCGCATCAAGCACCCGCTACCCTTGCCGGAAGACCGCTTCAATGCGGCCCGCGCCCTGCTGACGACCCTCGCCCCGGGTTGATTTCCCACCGCCACCACCCCGCACCGGCCCCACCCGGTGCGGGCGGACGACCATGCTGCCTGACGCCGTACCCGCCCCCGACCTGCTGCACGCACAGGCCTGCCTGATCGATGCCCTGGCCATGTCGCTGCAGATGCGCGATGCCTACACCCGCCATCACTGTGACCGGGTCGGCCGGCTGGCCCAGCGCCTGGCCGTGCACTGCGACCTGGACCAGGAGGCCGGCACGCGGGTCGCGCTGGCCGCGCGATTCCATGACATCGGCAAGATCGGCATTCCCGACGACGTGCTGCTGAGCCCTCGCCGGCACACCGAACAGGAGCGCGCGATCATGCGTGAGCATCCCGTGCGTGGCGAGCACATCTTCCTGACCACCGGCCGCAGCGATGCCGCCGCGGTGGCCAGGCTGATCCGGGCCCATCACGAGGCATTCGACGGCAGCGGCTATCCCGACGGCCTGCACGGCGAGCACATCCCGCTGGGCGCGCGCATTGTCACGCTCGCCGACGCCTACGATGCGATGACCAGTGATCGTCCGTACCGGGCGGCGATGGCGCACGGAACGGCACTGCGCATCCTCGATGACCAGGCCGGCGGCCTGATCGACCCCTACGTGCTGCAGCGCTTCCATCGCCTGCTGGCGCAGGAACCTGCGCTGGCCTGAGATCCGGCGCCACCGGGCGAACAGACAAAAGGCCCGGCTTGCGCCGGGCCTTTCGCATCACGCTTCACGTGTGATCGGTTACCAGATCACCACGCGCTTGTCGTCGGCACGCACCATCGCGTCACCGGCCTTGCACTGGAACGCAGCCGCGAACGACGGCATGTTCGAGGGCGCACCGTTGGCGCGGAAGTTGGCCGGCGCGTGCGGATCGGTGTTCAGGCGCACGCGCAGTTCGCCATCGGTGAAGTTGCGACGCCACACGGTGGCCCAGTTCATGAAGAAGCGCTGGTCCTGGCTGTAGCCATCGACCTCGACGTTCGCCTTCGGATCTTCCTTCAGCGCCATCTGCAGCGCGTCATAGGCAACGGTCAGGCCGCCCAGGTCGCCGATGTTCTCGCCCAGGGTCAGCTTGCCCTTCACATTCACGCCGGGCACCGCTTCGTAGCCATCGAACTGCGCGACCAGCTGGTCGGTACGTTCGGTGAACGCCTTGCGGTCGGCATCGGTCCACCAGTTGTCGAAGTTGCCGTTGGCGGCGAACTGGCTGCCCGAATCGTCGTAGCCGTGCATCATCTCGTGGCCGATCACCGCGCCGATGCCGCCGTAGTTCAGTGCCGGATCGGCCTTGGCGTCGAAGAACGGCGCCTGCAGGATCGCTGCCGGGAACACGATCTCGTTCTTGGTGGCGTTGTAGTAGGCGTTGACGGTCTGCGGCGTCATGCCCCACTCGGTCCTGTCCACCGGCTTGCCGATCTTGTCCAGCATGTAGCGGTAGTTGAACGCACGCGCCGCCTGCATGTTGCCGAGGTAGCTGTCGCCGTTGGTCTGCAGGCCTGCCCAGTCACGCCACTTGTCCGGGTAACCGATCTTCGGGGTGAAGCTGGCCCACTTCTCCAGTGCCTTCTTCTTGGTTTCCTCGCCCATCCACGGCAGCTGCTCCAGGCGCACCTTCAACGCCTGCGACAGGTTTTCCACCAGGTGCTGCATGGCCACCTTCGACTCGGCCGGGAATACGGCGTCGACGTACAGCTGGCCCAGCGCCTCGCCCATGCCGCCGTTGACCGACTCCAGCACGCGCTTCCAGCGCGGCTGCATTTCCTTCTGGCCACGCAGGGTGGTGCCATAGAAATCGAAGTTGGCCTTCTCGAACTGGCTGCTCAGGTACGGCGAGGCGTCGTCGATGGTGTGGAAGCGCAGGTAGGCCTGCCAGGTGCTGGCCGGCACATCGGCCAGCATCTTGTCCATCTCGGAGAAGAAGCCCGGCTGGGCCAGCGAGAACTTCTGCGCGGCCGGCACTTTCAGGGTGTCGAACAGCGCGGTCCAGCTGAAATTCGGGGTCAGCCTGTCGGCGTCGGCAGCACTGAGCGGGTTGTAGCGCTTGGCCGGGTCACGCATTTCGATGCGCGACATGGACGCCTTGGCCAAGCGGGTTTCGAAGGCCATCACGGCCTTGGCCTGCTCGGCGGCCTGCGCGGCGTCCACGCCGGACAGGGTCAGCACCTGCGCGATGTAGGCCACGTAGGCGTCGCGGATCCTGGCCTGCGCATCATCGAAGTAGTAGCCCTTCTCCGGCAGGCCGAGGCCTCCCTGGCCGACGTAGGCGATGACATTGGCCGAATCCTTGTAATCGGCATTGGCGAACAGCGAGAACAGCACGCCCTTGCCCTCGGCCTGGCTGTCGCGCAAGTACTGGGTGAGGGTGGCGGTGTCCTTCAGCGCGGCGATCTTGTCGAGCTGCGGCTGCAGCGGCGCCAGGCCCGCAGCCTCGATCTTCGCTTCGTCGTTGCCGGTCTTCCAGATGTCGCCGATCTTGGCTTCCACCGAACCGGCCTTGGCCTGGCTGGCGGCAGCCTGCTGTACCAGCGCATGCTGCACTTCCAGCGAGCGCTCGCGCAGGATTTCGAAGCTGCCCCAGGTGGTCTGGTCGCCCGGTACCGGATTGGCCTTCAGCCACTTGCTGTTGACGAAGCCATTGAGGTCGGTGCAGGCCGCGATGGCCGGATCGAGATCGGCGCTGTTGAGCGAGATCAGCGGCGTCTTGATCTGTGACAGGTCGAAGGCCGGCGTAGCGTCGGCACTGGTCGCCGGTGCAGTTTCGTTCTTGCCACACGCAGCCAGGGAGGCGGCGATGGCGATGGTCAGGCCCAGCGGGGCCAGGTTGCGGACGTTCATGAGGCTCTCCTGCGGGTAATTCCACAGGGTAGACGGGGACGCCCGCGGCAGGGACCGGCCAAAGGTCACGAGTAGTCCACGAGCGTCCAGTCAGATTTTCACAATGGTGGTTCTAAACGGTGGTTCTATACGCCATCAGACACGCCCTGCCTGACGCAATACAATAGTATCTATTTAATAGAAACGACCAAATCTTCCACCAGACAGAAGCACAAGAATTTTCTCCGATCCGGACAACAGCCCACCCTGAGCCCGCAAGTGGAATGCATGAACTCAAATTTTCCGTCAAATAGACATACTCAGTCTCGCGAAGAACTGGAGCAGCATCTACGTGAGCAAATCGAATTCCTCAGGAACTCCGCCAAATCCTTTGACGACGGCTATGAAGGAGAGTCAAAGAGGATCGCGGCGACGGCCCGAGTTCTATTACATGAGAACAGGCAATCTAAATCACTCCTTCTTCAGCTCGCAATGAAGGACTTGCCCTTCTGGGACACATCTGCCCCTCTGAATCAGGACAGCCTAGTCTCGCATAGCGGGCTGGTGGTAACCGTCATGAATAAGGCGGGCGCCAAGTACCAAGCCTTCCTCGATGGCGGCTTTGCACCACCAAGACAAATCAAATTCGAGGACTGGTGGAATCAAGTAATTTTTGTTGACTCAGACAAGCGAACCTTTACGAGAAGAGAGCTGGTACTAGCGGTAGCCAACAAAGACGGCGGTGCGCACATCGATCCAGCTCTCGACATCGCCTACGCAGAACTTACTCGAAAAAACTCTCTTGGCTGGGTTTTTCAGCAGGATAATGGACCTACCGTAAACATGGTGGGGCCAGAAAAATCAGCCCTAAGGCAAATTTGCCATGAGATCCTGAAAACCCTGATCCCTGGCTACGTGCTTCAGCCAAAATACCCAGAAGATTCAGTGATTGTTGGAGGCATGACGATGGTGGCGGAAGAGAATTCGCCCCCCTCTCTTCGTTGCCCTCATGACAGTGGGGTAAGCACCCTGCATCGCTGCAGCTACTGCAGCTAACAAATCCGTCGAGCATATGGAGATGTCGGCAGAGAAAGACTGTCGGCAGATTGAAATTCCATCAAGTCTTTCCAAATGGTTCACACAAACAGAAGGCCGGCGTGCGCCGGCCTTCCGATGGTTACCTGGCCTTGCCCTGGTTGGCCACGGCCTCAGCGGCCTTGCGCGCCGCTTCCGGGTCGCCCAGGTAGCGGAACGACTGCACGGTCAGGTCATCGTTCAGTTCGAACAGCAGCGGAATGCCGGTCGGAATGTTCAGCTCGAGGATTTCCTCGCGCGAAACATTGTTGAGGTACTTGTACAGCGCGCGCAGCGAGTTGCCGTGGGCGGTCACCAGCACCGTCTTGCCGTCCTTCAGCTGCGGCGCGATGGCGTCGTGCCAGTACGGCAGCACGCGGTCGAGGGTGGTGGCCAGCGATTCGGTACCCGGCAGCGCGTTGCGGTCCAGCCCGGCGTAGCGACGGTCGTGGATCGGATGGCCCGGGTCTTCCAGATCCATCGGCGGCGGCGGGATGTCATAGGAGCGACGCCACACCTTGACCTGCTCCTCGCCGTGCTTTGCAGCGGTCTCGGCCTTGTCCAGGCCCTGCAGGCCGCCGTAATGGCGCTCGTTGAGACGCCAGGATTTGTTCACCGGCAGCCAGTCCTGCTCCAGCTCGGCCAGGGCGCCCTGCAGGGTGTGGATGGCGCGCTTCAACACCGAGGTGTGGGCGACGTCGAACTGCAGGCCTTCCTCGCGCATCAGGCGGCCAGCGGCGGCCGCTTCCCGGCGCCCCTGCTCCGTCAGGTCGACATCGACCCAGCCGGTGAAGCGGTTGTCCAGGTTCCACTGGCTCTGGCCATGGCGCAACAGTACGAGTTTACGGGTCACTGCAGGATCTCCAACGCGAGGAAAGGCAGGACGCCATTGTAGCCCCGGGGCCGCTCACCGTGCCGTGGCGCGGCCCATGCGATGCTGTGATCGATGAATACCGTGATCGATCCCGGGCGCTGGCAGGGCAGCGTCGCCGCCGCACGCGAGCAACAGCTGCGACTTGCGGCGCGGGTGGAGCGCAGCGACCGGCTGCCGGGTACCGTACGCTGGCTGGCCGGGCTGGACGTCGGCTTCGAGGACGACGGCCGCACCGCCCGCGCCGCAGCCGTGCTGCTGGATGCCGCCACCCTGCAACCGGTGGCCCGGGAGATCGCCCGCATTCCCACGGTGATGCCTTACATCCCTGGCCTGCTCAGCTTCCGCGAGCTGCCCGCCCTGCTCGCTGCACTGGCCCTGCTGCCGCGTTCGCCGGACCTGGTCTTCGTCGACGGGCACGGCATCAGCCATCCGCGACGGCTGGGCGTGGCGGCGCACCTGGGCGTCGTCACCGATCTGCCGAGCATCGGCGTGGCCAAGTCGAGACTGGTCGGTCGCTTCGTCGAGCCCGCAGACGAGGCTGGCGCGCATACGCCCCTGCTCGATGGCGATGAACAGCTCGGCTGGGTGCTGCGCAACAAGGTCCGCTGCAGGCCGCTGTTCGTCGCTGGCGGGCACCGCATCAGCGCCGATACCGCACTGCAGTGGGTGCAGCGCACGCTGCGTGGCTATCGCCTGCCGGAGCCGACCCGCCTGGCGGATCGGCTGGCGTCGCGACGGGACGCGTAGCGGCAGATCAGTGGTGCACGTGGCCGCGATGGCCCTGCGCGTCCTCGCCGTGGTCGTGATCGTGCCGCGCATCCGGTGCGGCCGCACTGGGCGGCGCGGGATCTCCGCATGCCTCTCCGCAGTGATCCGCTTCAATCTGCAGGGTCACATGCTCGATGCCGAAGTCATCGTGCAGGCGACCTCCCAGCTCACGGCGCAGCACGTCGGCGTCGGTACCGTCGCGCATCACGACATGCGCGGTCAGCGCCGGCGTGCTCGAGGCCAGTGCCCACACATGCAGGTCATGCACGTCCAGCACCGCGGCATGACCGGACAGGCTGTCGCGGACCTTCGCCACATCCATGCCCTTGGGCACGCCTTCCAGCAGCACGTTGATCGCCTCGCGCATCAGCACATAGGTGCGTGGCAGCACCCACAGGCCGATCAGCACCGCCAGGATCGGGTCGATCGGCTGCCAGCCGGTCCAGCGGATCAGCAGCGCGCCGACGATCACCGCCACCGAGCCGAGCATGTCGGCCCACACTTCCAGGTAGGCACCTTTGACGTTGAGGCTTTCACCGCTGCCGGCCTGCAGCAGGCGCATCGAGATCAGATTGATGACCAGGCCGGCGGCGGCGATCACCAGCATGCCGGTGGAGGCAATCTCCTGCGGTTCGCGGAAGCGGCCGACCGCTTCCCACAGGATGTAGCCGGCCACCACGAACAGCATCGCGCCATTGATCATCGCGCCAAGGGCTTCCAGCCGCGCATAGCCATAGGTGCGGCGCGCGTCCGGCGGACGCCGGCTCAAGCGCACCGCGACCAGCGCGATCATCAGTGCCAGCGCGTCGGTGGCCATGTGGGCCGCATCGGACAGCAGCGCCAGGCTGTTGGTCCAGAACGCGCCGACGACTTCGACGACAAGGAAGGTGGAAGTCAGCCCCAACGCCCACCACAACGGCTTCTCGTGGCGGATCTGGGACGGCAGGTGATCGTGGTCGTGGCCCATGCAACAGCTCCTGTGCGATGCGGTCAGGCTACGGCGTGGCTGCGGGGGAGACTATTACGATGTTTATAACATTGCAGCTGTGCGGCGCCGGTCGCACCGGGCCATGCCTGTCAGGCACCGCGCGCGCTCAGAAGCCGAAACGCAGGCTGGCCCAGTAGGCGCGGCCCGGCTCGTTGTAGGTCGCCGCGCCAGCGTCGCTGCTGTTGGCTTCGCGGAACAGGCGCTTGTCGGCCAGGTTGTTCACGCCGAAACCGAAGCTGACCGTCCCGGTAACCCTGTAGCGCGCGCTCACGCCCCAGATGTTGTATGCCCCCCGATCCTGCAGCACCACCGACGGATCGCAGCTTCCGGTGCAGCGAGGATCGTTGTTGATGTTGGTGGTGGCCGGCTCCTGCCTGCCGTAGAAGGTGCCGGTGAGCAGCAGCGACAGCTTTTCGGTGGCCTGCCAGTCCAGCATCGTGTTGACCGTGTACCGCGGTATCACCGACAGCGGCTGGCCGGTGCTCTTGTTCTCGTTCTCCACCATGTAGGTGAAGTTGCTGCTCCACTTCAGCCGGTCGCCCTGCTCGCCCAGCAGCGGCACCACCAGGTTGCCCTCCAGGCCCTGCACGATGGCCTTCGGTGCATTTTCCCAGCGGAAGATCCGGCCACGGGTATCGGCGGTGAGGCCGACCTGGGTATACCCGGCCTCGATCTTGTCCTTGTAGTCGTTGTGGAAGTAGGTCAACGAGGCCTGCCAGCCACTCTGCGGAGCCCATTCCACGCCCAGTTCCTTGTTCAGGCTGGTCTCGGCGTCCAGCTCCGCGTTGCCCTGCAGGTAGCAGCCCGCGCCCAGGCTCGGCAGTGCGTTGGGACAGCCGTTGCCACGGGTGTAGTACAGGTAGTCCGGATTGGACTGGTAGAGGTTGGGAGCCTTGAACGCGCGTGCGATGCCGCCCTTCACCACCCAGTCGCCATTGATGCGGAACTGCGCATTGAGGCTGGGGCTGGCGTTGTTGCCGAACTGGCTGTGGTGGTCGAAGCGCAGGCCCGGCGTCACGATCCAGCGTTCACCCAGGTAGATGTTGTCTTCGACGAAGACCGCCGTGGTCTGCGCATCGGACTTGCCGCGCGCGCGATCGGCCGACAGGCCCGGCAGTCCGCCGCCACTGCTGCCGGACTGGCTCATCGAATACGGATCGGTCAGGCGGCTGTCGAGATGCTCGAAGCCCAGCGTCCAGACATTCTCCGCCGCGCCGATCGTGGTCGGGAAACTGACCTCGCCGTCGAGCTGGTAATTGCGCAGGCGGGAGGTGGACCAGTCGGTGCCGTTGAAGCTGCCCTCGGGGCCACCGGCCAGGCCTTCGTTGATGCGCGAATTGTTGACCGCTTCCACCGCAGCAGTAACGCGCGAGGTCACATCACCCCAGCGGCCACGATGGGTGATCGCCCCGGTGGTGCGGTACATGCGGTTGGTCTCTGCCTCGCTCTCGGCCAGCGCCGCCAGATCGACCGGCGTGGAGGTACCGGTGTTGCTCACGGCACGGTCGCCCGCATAGATGTTGCCCTGGCGGCTGGTACCGGCTTCGAATTCCACCACCTGGCCGGCGTTGATGTCCCAGCGCAGCAGCGCGTTGACATCGCGGTTCTTGACGCCCTCGCGGCCTGCGGGAGGTACGGTGCCCGGCGCGGTGGCGAACGCGCGATTGAGTTCGAGCGAATCGGCGTCGGTCCTGTTGAGGTTGCCATACAGGCGGAAGGACAACGCATCGGTCATCGGGCCGCTCAGCTGCAGGCCCACGCGCTCACTGCCACCTTCGGCGCTGTGCTCGGGTACCAGTCCGTACAGATCGACCGCTCCGGTCAGATCGCCCGTCGGGCGCTTGGTGATGATGTTGACCACGCCGCCGGAGGCGCCGGATCCATAACGCGCCGCTGCCGGACCGCGCAGCACTTCGATGCGCTCGATCATCTCCGCCGGCACCCAGTTGGTGTCGCCACGGGTATTGCGCTCACCGCTGCGGCCCATGCGCACGGCGTCGCGGGCGCCGACGCGTTTGCCGTCCACCAGGATCAGCGTGTTCTCCGGCCCCATGCCGCGCAGGTCGATCTGGCGGTTGTTGCCATACTGGCCAGACGCACTGTTGCCGGTGAGATTGACACCGGGCATGGTCCGCAGCAGCTCGGCGATGTCGTTGGCAGGAGGACGGCGCGCGATGTCCTCCGCGGTGATGGTCGATGTACCCAGGGCCTGACGCGCGATCTGCGAGGCGGTGACGTGTACCGTATCGATATCGGTCGCGTCGGTCTGCGCATGGGCACCCAGGGCACTGCCCGCAAGCAGGGCAGCAACGGCAAGCGCCAACGGGCGCGGCGGCGGAACAAGGACGGCAGACATCTTCAACACCTTCTGGCAGGGCAACGGGACCTCTGGCAAAGGGCTTGAGGCGACGACGGGGGGAGTGGGAGCGGCGCCGCACATCTTCCGCAGGCCGGTCCATGCGCGCATTCTCCCATCAATGCGATTGATTCTCAAATGCGTCAACTCAGTGCAAGCGCTTCGCAAATGTGCATGGGGCCAAGTACGCTCATTCGCCGTACCCCTGCTGATGGGTACTACGCAGGGGGCCGGTGGCCGCCGGGGTGACGCGCTGCCGGTGCAGCGGCATGCAACGCCCACCATGCCAGCGCCGTCACCGCGATGCCTGCACCGAGTGCACAGACCATGGTCCAGCCGTGGTGCGCCTGCATCCACGTACCGGCCGCAGCACCGGCGCCGCTGCCGACCGCGTAGAACAGCATGTACAGCGCCACCAGGCGACCGTGCTGTTCGGCAGGCGCGCGCAGCAGCAACGCCTGGTTGGACACATGCAGTGCCTGTCCTCCCAGATCGAGCACCACCACGCCCAGCAGCAGCCATGCCAGGGCGTGCGGCAGACCCAGCAGGGGCCACCACGCAAGCAGCATCAGCAGCAGCGCCCCCAGGCTCACCCGCAGGCTGAAACCCCGATCCATCCAGTGCCCCACCCGTGCAGCCAGCAGCGCACCGACCATGCCGGCCAGACCGAGCGCGCCGATGGCCGCGGTCGACCAGTTCATCGGTGATGCCGACAGGGGCAGCGGTACGGCCGCCCAGAACACGTTGAGGCCGGCGAACAGCAGCAGCGCCAGAGGGCCACGCTCGCGCAGCGTGCGATCACTGCGCAGCATCGTCATCATCGAGCCGAGCAGCGCGCGCCAGGCCGGCGGCTGCGAGGGAACAGGCACGGCAGGCAGGCGTCGCCACAGCAGCATCGCCAACGCCGCCATCATCACTGCTGACAGCAGGTACACCGCGCGCCAGCCGGCCAGGGCCGCCACCGCGCCGGATACCACACGCGCAGCCAGCAGGCCGATGAACACCCCGCCCTGCACCATGCCAACCACGCGCCCCCGCTGCCCCGACGGTGCCAGCGTGGCTGCATAGGCGATGAGTCCCTGGGTGAGCGCCGTCCCGAGCAGGCCCGCCAGCAGCATGCCCCCCAGCAGCCAGGCGGTACTGCGTGCTGCCGCCAGTCCCAGCAGCACCATCACCAGTGCCAGCAGCTGCACGCGCAGCAGGCGGCGACGATCGCCGCGGTCGGCCAGCGGCAGCAGGCCGAGCAGGGCCAGCACGCTGCCGGCCTGGGTGGCGGCAACCACAGCGCCGGCCGTCGCGCGCTCCATGGCGAAGGCCTGCGCCAGGCGCTCCAGCAGCGGCTGTGCGTAATAGACATTGGCCACACTGGCACCCGCCGCGATGGCCAGCAGGGCCAGCAGAGCGCGCGGAAGGACGGAAGCGGGCATGAACGTGGTTGCATATTGAAACTGGATGCACCCTATCGACAATGGTTTTAAAATGCAACCACATCGTCACGAGCCTTGCCCATGCATGCCGACAGCCCCTGCCCCGTTGCCCGCAGCGCCGATCTGCTCGGTGATCGCTGGGCCCTGCTGATCATCCGCGATGCCTTTGATGGCGTTACCCGCTTCAGTGACTTCCAGCGCAGCCTCGGCGCAGCGCGCAACATCCTAAGCGACCGCCTACGGCGTCTGGTCGAGGCCGGGCTGCTGCTGCTGCAACCTGCCAGCGATGGCAGCGCCTACCAGCAGTACGTGCTGACCGCGGCAGGGCGCGATCTGTTCCCACTGCTGGTGGCCCTGCGCCAATGGGGCGAACGCCATCGTTTCGCTCCCGACGAGGTGCATTCCACGCTGGTTGAGCGTGGTAGCGGCCGCGTCCTGCCCTACATGCAGCCCCAGGACGCGGCCGGCCACACCATCGCGCCCGCGCAGACGGTGGTCCGCAAGCGCTGAAAAATGGGACGCCCCCCCCGAATGGGGGACTCGACAGCGCTACCGGTGTCAAATAGCATTCGCTCGCAATTGCACTCGATTCCTATTGACATCGGCGATGGCCGCTCCCTCTTCTCCTCCCACCGCCGGCCCTCCGGTCGCCAAGCGCATGCCGCGCGGTAATGGCCATGCCCTGTTGTGGGCACGTGGCCTGCTTGGCCTGCTCGGTGGCTATGCCGTGGCCGCGTGCTGGGCCGCCGCCCTGGCGCGCCTGCTGCCCGGTGCCAAAGCCGACGCCACCCTGGTGGCCACCATGTCCGCCTTCGTGGTGTATGTGCTGGCCACGATCTGGGCGTACGCCGCACGCAGCACCCTGCGCGCCACGCTGGGCCTGCTGATTGCTGGCGGCCTGGGGGCATGGCTGGCCTGGCTGCTGCGCGGGGGCGTCGCATGAGCAACCTCGGGGGCATCCGCCAATCGCAATCGGTGCTGCACACCTGGTCCGGCCTGGTGGTCGGCTGGGTCCTGTTCCTGATCTTCATCGCCGGTACCGCCGCGTACTGGAAGGAAGAACTGACCCGCTGGATGCAGCCGGAAATCGGCCTGCCTGCCGACAGCGCTGCAGCGGTCACCCAGGCACAAGCCTTCCTCGCCCGCACCGCACCCGATGCACAGCGTTGGAGCATCGAACTTCCCGATGCGCGCAGCAGCGCCACGGCCGTCAGCTGGCAGCCACAGGGCGAGAAGGAACGCCGCCGCGGCCAGCGCAATCCGAACCAGGCGACGCTGGATGCAGATGGCAACCCGGTACAGGTGCGTGAGACGCGTGGCGGCAACTTCTTCTACCGCCTGCACTTCGATCTGCACTACGTGCCGGTCCTGTGGGCGCGCTGGTTCATCAGTGCATGTTCGATGCTGATGCTGATCGCGCTCATCAGCGGGGTCATTACCCACAAGAAGATCTTTACCGACTTCTTCACCTTCCGCCGTGGCAAAGGCCAGCGCAGCTGGCTGGACGGTCACAACGCGCTGGCCGTTCTGTCACTGCCGTTCCACCTGATGATCACCTACACCGGGCTGATCACACTGATGACGCTGTACATGCCGTGGGCGGTGGATGCCAACTACCCCGGCGGCCGCGACGCGTTCTTTGCCGAACTGTTCCCGCGCGCGGAGAAGGCCGAGGCCAGCGGTGTGGCCGCAACGACGCCCGTGCTGGCGGGAATACTGCGCCGCGCTGAACTGCAATGGGGCGGCGGCCATGCGGCATCACTGCAGATCGAACACCCTGGTGATGCGGCCATGCGCATCAGCGTGCGCCGCCAACAGGGCGACCAGATTGCTGGTACCGCCGATACGCTCAGCTTCGATGCCCACGGCAATCTTCTGCACGCCGCCGCGCCGCGCTCGGCCGCCGTCATCACCCGCGACGGCATGATCGGCCTGCACGCGGCGCGCTTCGCCCCCATCACGATGCGCTGGCTGTTCTTCCTCTCCGGTGTGGCCGGCACGCTGATGGTAGCCACCGGGCTGGTGCTGTGGACAGTGAAGCGGCGCGCACAGCTGCCCGATCCTGAGCGGCCACACCTGGGCTTCCGCATCGTCGAGCGGCTGAACATCGGCTTCGTCACCGGCCTGCCCGTGGCCATGCTCGCCTTCCTGTGGGGCAACCGACTGCTGCCGCTGGACGTGGCCAACCGCAGCGATGCCGAAGTGAAGGTGTTTTTCTACGCCTGGGCTGCCTGCGTGGCGCACGCGATGCTGCGCGCGCCACGTCGTGGCTGGGTCGAGCAGCTGGCGCTGGCCGGCGTGCTGGCACTGGGGCTGCCGCTCTACAACCTGGTGGCCTGGCACGGTGGCGCGGTATCCGCGCTTGCTGGCGGCGATGGCGCCAAGGCAGGCGTCGATATCGGCCTGCTGCTGATCGGCACTGGCCTGCTGTGGGCCGCGCGCAAGGTGCATCGCTTCGTGCCGGCACAGCGCCGGCCACGCCCCGCGCGCACCGCCGAGGCCGGCGCATGAGCGTGCTCGCACTGCTGCTGGCTGCTGCCGCCTTCGCCTGCCTGGCCATGGCGATGGAACGCCACCACCGCGATGTCGCCGGCCATGCGCCCCCCGCGCCGCGCCGGCGCCTGCTGCAGGTCCTGGGCGTGCTCGGGCTGACAGCCAGCCTGCTGACCAGCATCGCGGCGTGGGGCGTGGCACAAGGTTTCGTTGGTTGGTGCGGCGTGCTCGCCGCCGGTGCCGGTGCGATGGTGCTCTGGCTCAGTTTCCGTAGCCCGGCCAAGCCGGCACCACGCCCGTCTTCCCGTTCCTGATACAGCAGCAGAGGTTTCCACCATGTACATGACGTCCTCTGGCGCGCTGCGCCGGAATGCCTTGGCTTTGTCGATCGCCTGCGCCGCCGCGCCGGCCTTCGCCCAGGACAGCGCGCCGACCACCACCGAACTGGACCGGGTGATGGTCACCCAGCGCACCGAGGGCTACCAGGTCTACGGCACCAATACCGCCACCAAGCTGCCGCTGACCCTGCGCGAAACCCCGCAGTCGCTCACCGTGTTCACTCGCCAGCGCATCGAGGATTTCAACCTCATCACCATTTCCGAGGTGCTGCAGCAGACCCCGGGCGTGACCATCCAGTCCTATGACAGCAACCGCACGCTGTTCAACGCACGCGGCTTTGCCATCAACAACTTCATGTTCGATGGCATCCCCACCAACTACACCACCGGTGCGGGCGGCAACTCGATCCTCAGTGACACCTCCATCTACGAGCGCATCGAAGTGGTGCGCGGCGCCAGTGGCCTGGTCACCGGCTCGGGCAACCCATCGGCCACGGTGAACATGGTGCGCAAGCGCCCGACCGAAACCTTCCAGGCCAGCACCAGCGTCAGCGCCGGTTCGTGGGACTACAAGCGCGCCGAAGTGGATGTATCCGGCCCGCTCAGCAAGGGCGGCCGCGTGCGTGGACGCTTCGTCGGCGCCTACACCGACAAGGAAAGCTGGGTGCGCTTCCAGCACGATACGTCGCCCAGCCTGTATGGCGTGATCGAAGCCGACCTGACCGACAGCACCCGTCTGCGCGCCGGTATCGATTACCTGGAGACCGGCTCCGATGGTGGCGCCTGGAGCGCCTCGCCGCTGTACTTCCGCGATGGCACGCGCGCGCACATGCCGCGTTCCTACAGCGCTGCCGCACGCTGGAACGAATGGAACCGCGAGAGCACCAACTACTTCGCCACCCTGGAACAGCAGTTCGGTGCCGGCTGGAGCGGCCGCCTGGCCTACAACCACCGCGCCACCGACACCGACTCGCTGCTGCTGGCCGGTTCCAACACCGGCAACTGGGCCGACGCGACCACCGGCCTGGGCCTGCGCATTGCCGATACCTATTCGGTGTCCGAAACCCGCGAGGATGCGTTCGACCTGTACGCCTCCGGCCCGTTCCAGCTGTTCGGCCGTTCGCATGAACTGGTGGTGGGCATCAACCACTACGACCGCGACCTGGACACCATCCGCGCCGGCATCACCTCGCGCCCGTACAACGTGGCCGCCTTCCCCAGCATCTTCAGCTGGGATGGCAACATCGGCAAGCCGACCACCTACGACTACGGCATTCCGTCCAGCACGGTGAACACCACCGAGACCGGCTACTACACCGCGGTGCGCCTGAGCCCGATCGATCCGCTGAAGATCATCGCGGGCGCGCGCTACTCCGATTACCGCACCACCACCGACAACTACAACACCGACGGGGGGTTCACCAGCCGCAGCGCGCGCACCACCGCGCACGAGCTGACCCCCTACGTGGGCGTGCTGTATGACCTGAGCAGCAGCATCACCGCCTTCGCCAGCTACTCGGACGTGTTCCAGGCCACCGCGCGCCGCGACATCAACAACCAGCTACTCGACCCGACCACCGGCGGCAACTACGAGTACGGCCTGAAGAGTGAATTTTTCGACGGCCGCCTCTACGCCTCGTTGAACGGCTTCTACATGAAACAGGACAACGTGGCCGAGCTGGACCCCAACGGCGGCGAGATCAAGCTGCCCGATGGCAGCTCGCCCTACATCGCCAGCAAGGGCATCACCACCCAGGGTGGCGAGTTCGAGGTGTCCGGCTCGATCACCGACCACTGGAGCATGACCGGCGGCTACACCTACAGTTACAGCAGCAACCCCGATGGAAGCCGCTTCGCCAGCACCAGCCCGATGCATCTGGCGCGCTTCAACACCACTTACAGCCACGGCCAGTGGACGGTCGGCGGTGGGTTCAGCGTGCAAAGCGATATCTACCAGATGCAGCCGATCCCCACCGGCCGGTTCAATGCCAACGGGACCCCGGTCGCCGCCACCGGCAAGATGAGCCAGGGCGGGTATGTGCTGTTCGACCTGATGGGACGCTTTCGCATCAACGACAACCTGAGCGTGGGCGTGACGGTCACCAACCTGTTCGACAAGGTGTATTACCGCAATGTCGGCTTCTTCAACTCGGGCTACTGGGGCGAGCCGCGCCGCGTGCTGTTCAACCTGCGCGCGAAGTTCTGATGCCACCGCGCGGCGTCGGCCACCCGATCCCGCACAGTGACCCCCACCTTCGGCGCATGTTGCCAGGATAGGCAACGGGATAGCATCACAGGCGGGCCTGCGGGCCCGCCTTATCGTTGCCTGCCGAGGAACCGCCCATGCTGCGCCACCCCTTGCCCCGATCTGCCCTGCTGCTGATGGCGCTGGCCCTGCTGCTGGCTGCATCCTCGCTGCAGGCACGTGAGGTGGCCGCACCGGCCGAGCACGTGGACGCCGATGGTCCCTACGTGTTCCGTGTGGGCGACCGGCTGCGCGCCACGTGGATCTGCGGCGACCAGGTGCAGCGGCGCACCCTGCCCTCCAATGCCAGCGGCACGGAGTTCGTTCCGCAGTGCGGCTACGGCCACAGCGTGCACGTGCTGCCACCGGTCGCGCCTTCGGTGTCGGAGCTGCCTGCGGTACCGCGCATCGTCGCCCTGTCCGACATCCACGGCCAGTACGACCTGCTGGTACGACTGCTGCGCGCCCACCATGTGATCGATGCGCAGGACCGCTGGGCCCTCGGCCAGGACACCCTGGTGGTCGCTGGCGACGTGTTCGATCGCGGCCCGCAGGTCACCGAAGCGTTCTGGCTGTTGTATGGCCTGCAGCAGCAGGCGGTGGCCGCCGGCGGTGCGGTGCACTTCGTGCTCGGCAACCACGAGACCATGGTTCTGTACGACGACCTGCGCTATGTCAATCCGAAGTACCTGCGCAGTGCGCAGTTGCTCGGCCGCAGCTATCCGCAGCTGTACGGCGCCGATTCGGTGATCGGGCAATGGCTGCGGACGCGGCCGGTGCTGCTGAAGATCGGCGACACCCTGTTCCTGCATGGCGGCATCTCGCCCGAAGCGGTGGAACTGGCACTGCACCCGGCACGCACCAATGCCGCCTACCAGGCCTCGCTGGGATTGCCCAAGGCCGAAGTGAAGGCCGACCCCGCAACTGCACCGCTGTACGACGGCAAGACCAGCCCCATCTGGTACCGCGGCTACTTCGATGGCCGTCTCGATGCACGGGGCGTGCAGGACGTGCTCGACACGCTGCAGCTCAAGCGCATCGTGGTCGGCCACACGTCGATGCCGCATGTCAGCACGTTCCATGGTGATCGCGTGATCGCCATCGACAGCAGCATCAAGAACGGCGAGAACGGCGAGCTGCTGTTCATCGAGGATGGCCGGCTCAGCCGCGGTCTGCTGGACGGCTCACGGGTGCCGCTGGTCCAGGGGCAACCCGGCCTGCAGGACTGACCACGAAGGTGGCGGCACCCTGCCGGGGATACACTGCCGGCTCACCCCTGCGAGCCACCATGATGCGCCAGACCGTCATCCCGCAGCTGCGCATGCGCCACGCCGATGCCAGCCTGCCCTTTTACGTGCAGGGCCTGGGCTTCGTCGTCGACTGGGAGCATCGATTCGAGCCGGGGTTTCCGTTGTTCGCCCAGCTCACCCGCGACGGCCAGACGCTGTTCCTCACCGAGCACAGCGGCGACTGCGAAGTGGGCGGCGCGGTCTACTTCATCGTCGAGGATGTCGACGCCCTGCACCGCGCCTTCAGTGCCGCTGGGGTACCGATCGAACAGCCGCCGCATGACACCGAGTGGGGCAGCCGCGAAATGCTGCTGCTCGATCCGGACCACAACCGCCTGCGCTTCGCCACCGAAACGGACTGAGCCCTCGCAGGCTTGAGAGGGATATACGAAACATATACGATACGTATATTCCTCTTACCTGGATCCGCCCATGGGCATCGTCAATATCGATGACACCCTGCACGACCAGCTGCGCCGTGCCTGCACCGTCTCCAGCCGCTCGATCAACGCCCAGGCCAGTTTCTGGATCCGCGTGGGCATGCTGTGCGAAATGAATCCGACGCTGAGCTTCCAGGACATCGTGGCCAGCGAACTGCGCGCCGCCGGCGTGCAGCCACAGCCGCTGACACCCGCACGGGCCTGACGTGAGCATCATCAAGCGGCCCAACGAGATCGCGCTGATGGCCGAATCCGGCCGCCTGCTGGCACAGGTGTTCGCCGCGCTCGACAGATGGCCGCTGCAGGGTCGCAGCACGATGGAGATCAACGACTTCGTCGAACGGATGATCGTCGACGAGCTGCAGGCGCGGCCTGCCAGCAAGGGCCAGTATGGCTTTCCGTACGTGCTCAACACCTCCATCGACAACGTGGTCTGCCACGGGGTGCCCAGTACCGCAGACGTGCTGCGTGAGGGCCAGATCGTGAATCTCGACATCACCCTGGAAAAGAACGGCTACATCGCCGATTCCAGCACCACCTACCCGGTCGGCGCGGTCACCCCTTCCGCACGGCGGCTGGTGCGGACCGCCTACGAAGCGATGTGGAAAGGCATCGCCGTGGTACGGCCCGGCGCGCGCCTGGGCGACATCGGCCACGCCATCGCCCGCTACGCACGCCGCCACGGCTACAGCGTAGTCAAGGAATACTGCGGCCATGGCATCGGCCGGGAGATGCACGAAGAACCGCAGATCCTGCATTACGGCCATCCCAACACCGGCAGGGTGCTGGAAGAAGGCATGGTGTTCACCATCGAACCGATGCTCAACCAGGGCAGGCCGGCGATCCGCCAGCGCGCGGGCGAATGGCCGGTCTATACCCGCGACGGCACGCTGTCGGCACAGTTCGAGCACACCGTGGCCGTGACCCGCAAGGGCGTGCGGGTGCTGACGCTGCGCCCCGACGAGACGCCGTTGTGCGCGGTGGACGCGGCCTAGAGCGGACGCAACAGCAACAGGGTGGCGAGGCAGAACATGAAGATCGCCACGCCGGCATCCAGCACCCTCCACGCGCTCGACCTGCGGAACACCGGCTGCAGCAGGCGCGCGCCATAGCCCAGCGTGCAGAACCAGGCCACGCTGGCCACGCAGGCACCGGTGGCGAACGCCCAGCGCAGATCGCCCGGATAGCGCGTGGACAGGCTGCCCAGCAGCACCACGGTATCCAGGTAGACGTGCGGGTTGAGCAGGGTGAAGGCCAGGCAGGTCAGCAGTACCTCGCGCCCGCTGCCGCCCTGCGCCTCGGCGGCGGCCAGCGCGCTGCCACCACGCCACGCGCGTAGTCCCGCCTGCAGGCCATACCACAGCAGGAACGCCGCACCACCAAAGCGCAGCACCTGCAGCAGCAGCGGCCACCGCAGCACCAGCGCGCCCATGCCACCGACACCGGCCAGTATCAGCACGATGTCCGCACCGGCGCAGGCCAGCACCACCTTTCCCACATGACGCTGCTGCAGGCCCTGCCGCAGTACGAAGGCGTTCTGTGCACCGATGGCGATGATCAGGCCGGCACCTGCGAACAGGCCGGCGGCGGCAGCGGCGATCCACATGGGGACAGGCCTGGCAGCGAGGGGACGCGCAGAGTGCGGCCGCCGTCCCTGTTTAGACAATCTGATTTTTCTTTATCCTGTGCAGAGAAACTGAAGAGGCACCGGCATGGATCTGCTACATCCACAACTGGCTGCGTTTGCTGCGGTGCTGGAGGAGGGCAGCTTCGACGCTGCCGCCCGACGCCTGTCGATCAGCCCGTCGGCGCTGTCGCAACGGATCAAGGCACTGGAGGACCGGCTCGGCCAGGTACTGGTGGTACGCCAGGCACCGTGCCGACCCACCGCCACAGGTGAAGCGCTGCTGCGCAGGGTGCGACCGATGCAGACGCTGGAGGCCGAGGCGCTGGCCGAACTGCTGCCCGAACGCGGCAGCGATGCCCCGCGCACACCAATCCCGTTGGCGGTCAACGACGACTCGCTCGATACCTGGTTCGTGCCGGCCATCGCCGAGCTGCACCAGCGCCATGGCTATCTGTTCGACCTGCGCATGGATGATCAGGACCACACCCTGCAGTTGCTGCGAGATGGCAGCGTGCTCGGCGCGGTCACCGCCGAAAGCCAGCCGGTGAAGGGCTGCAACGTGCATCCGCTCGGCGCCATGCGTTACCACGCCATCGCCTCGCCCGGCTTCGCCCGCCGGCACTTCAGCGAGGGCATGCAGGCTGCGGCGCTGGCACGTGCGCCGATGCTGGTGTTCAACCGCAAAGATGAACTGCAGTGGCGCTTCGTGCGGCGGCTGACCCGTGCGCGGCTGCAGCCACCGCTGCATTATCTGCCCTCCTCGACCGGCTTCGTCGAAGCCGCCGCGTGCGGACTGGGCTGGGGCATGGCCCCGGAAACCCTGGTGGGGCCTGCCGTGCATGCCGGCCGCGTGGTGGTACTGGAACCCCGCCGCTGGCTCGACGTGCCCTTGTACTGGCAGCACGCGGCCGTGCGCTCAAGCACGCTGCAGCACATCACCCAGGCATTGCGCACTGCGGCCAGCGGCGCCCTGCGCTGAGGTCCATACGATGACCGCAGACCCGGGCTTCACGCGCAGACCACTAACGTTTGCTCACTTCTTAACTACAGGAACGGCATGCGTGTGAGCCGCCCACGGACAAGGATGCGCAGCGCGATGGGCGTCGCCGGCATGGCCTTTGCGGCCTGCTTGCCCTTTGCCACGTCAGCGCAGGCCATCACCGATACACCGGCATTGGACTGGGAACAGGCGCGGCAGCGGTTGGAACAGGTTTCCGACGCGCTGGCCGCGGCCGACGCCGCCGTCCGCAACAAGCAGGATCTGCAGGAGGCCACGCGCCTTCTGCGCCTGCCGGAGATCACCGGCGAGGTCCGCCGCCTGCAGTTCCAGAAGACCCTGACCCTGCCACTGGGCTCGCTGGCACCGGTGGCCGAGGCCTTTGGCATCGATTCCCCCCTGTCGTTCACCGAACGCGACTGGCGCACCCGCCCGGTCGTCACCGCTGTGCTGCCGCTGTACACCGGTGGCGTCATTCCTGCCGCACAGCGTGCCGCCAGCGCAGCCCACGAGCAGGCCAGCGCGGAACGCGAAGCACAGCGGCAGTCGTTGACCGTGCAGCTGGCCCAGGCCTACTTCGGCCAGCGCCTGGCCGAGCAGGCGGTGGACGTGCGTCGTGACGTCCGTGATGGCCTGGAACGCCACCTGGCCGATGCGCTGAAGCTGGAGCGCGAAGGCTTCGCCACCCGCGCGCAGCGACTGCAGGCCACCGTCGCGCGCGACAAGGCAGAGCGCGAGTACCAGAAGACCGTCAACGACCTGGCCACGTTGAAGGCCGCGCTGGCCACCCTGCTGCGCAGTGGCGGCGAGGTGCAGCCGGTATCCCCCCTGTTCGTGCAGCGCGTGCCGCTGGAGCCGGCCGCCAGCTTCGAGCGCATCGCGCAGGCACGGCAACCCCAGATCGCACGGCTGCGGGCCATGGTGGCGCAGGCCGAACAGGGCGTGCGCGTACAACAGGCCAAGCTCAAGCCGCAGATATTCGCCTTTGGCCAGTACGACTTCCGTCGCCGCGACGAGATGCTGACCGATCCGGACTGGGCGTTCGGCATCGGCCTGAAGTACACCTTCCTGTCGCCGAACTCGCGACCGGCGCAGATCAGCGCGGCACGTGCGCAGCAGGAGCAGGCGGAAGCCGGACTGCGCGAAGCCGAGAACCAGGTCGCGCTCGGCGTGCGCAAGGCGTGGAACGAGCTGGAAACGGCACGCCAGCAGTTCGTGCTGCTCGACAGCAGCATCGCCCAGGCACAGGAGAACCTGCGCCTGCAGGAGCTGGCATTCCGCGAGGGGCAGTCCACGTCGCTGGACGTCATCGATGCGCGGCTGGGTCTGGGAGGCGCTCGCGTGGAGCGTGCACAGGCCGCCTACCAGTACGATGTCGCGCTGGCACAGCTGCTGGAGATCAGTGGGCAGATGGACCGCTTCGAGGAATTCCGGCGTCGCGCAGATGAGGTGATCGACCATGAGTGACGTATTGCAGGATGAAGCGACACCACCAGGCAAGCGCCGGCTTGGCCGGATCCTGCTCGTGGTGCTGCTGGTAGTGGTGGCGCTGGGCCTGTGGCTCGCCTGGCGCAGCCCGGCCGACCAGATCCAGGGCATGGCCGACGCGGACACGATCAACGTCGCAGCGAAGATCACCGCCCGTGTCGCCGAGCTGAAGGTTCGCGAAGGCGACCGCGTGCAGGCCGGTCAGGTCGTGTTCCTGCTCGACAGCCCCGAAGTGACGGCGAAGGAACAGCAGGCACGCGGCGCTCTGGCCGCTGCGCAGGCGGTGGCCGACAAGGCTGCCGAAGGTGCGCGCAGTGAGGACATCCGTGCTGCCGAAGCCAATTGGAAGCGTGCTGAAGCCGGAGCAACGCTGGCCGAAGCCACCTACCGCCGCGTGCAGAACCTGTTCAACGAAGGGGTGATGACCCGGCAGAAGCGCGACGAAGCACTCGCCCAGTCCACCAGTTCGCGCGAGCTGGCCCGTGCCGCCCGTGCCCAGTACGACATGGCACTGGCCGGTGCGCGGGAACAGGACAAGCGTGCCGCGCAGGGCCAGGTACAGCAGGCGCAGGGCGCCGTGGCCGAAGTGGATGCGGCCCGCGTCGAAGTGGAGGGCCGTGCACCGGTGGCCGGCGAGATCAACAAGCGCATGGCCGATCCCGGCGAGCTGGTACCCGCCGGCTATCCGGTATTCACCCTGGTCGACATCGATCGCATGTGGGTATCGATGAACCTGCGCGAATCACAGATGCAGGGCCTGAAGGTCGGCAGCACGCTGCGTGGCAGCGTGCCGGCCCTCGGTGAGGACAGCGAGTTCAAGGTCTACTTCATCAACCCGGCCGGCGACTATGCCACCTGGCGTACCACCCGGCAGTCGTCCGGCTACGATGTCCGCAGCTTCGAGGTGCGGGTGCGCCCGGTACGCCGCATCGAGGGCTTCCGCCCCGGCATGAGCGTGCTGTTCGCATGGCCCCAGCACTGAGCCCTGGCGGCAACGGCTTTGCTGCTGCCTGGCAGCGCGAGCTGCGGGGCCTTGGTGGCAACCGTGCCGACCTGGCGCTGATCACGGTGCTGCCGCTGCTGATGCTGCTACTGATGGCCTGGATGTTCACGCCATCGGTCATGCGCGATGTCCCCATCGCCGTGGTCGACCTCGATCACAGCAGCGACAGCCGGCAATTGCTGCGCATGCTCGATGCCAGCCCGGGGGTCCGCGTCGCCCGCCAGCCCGCCGACATGGACACCGCGCGCTCGCAGCTGCGCAGCCTGGAGGTGTTCGCAGTGGTGCTGGTGCCGCGCGACGTGACCCGTCAGGCCCTGCGCGGCCGCCAGGGCACGGTGTTCGCCTATTACAACGCCACCTACATGACCACCGGACAATCGGCCGCGCGCGATATCGCCGATGCGGTGTCGGCCTGGAATGCACGCATGCTGCGCGAGCGCATCGGCCTGCAGGTGGGGCCCGCAAAGCTGCGCGCCGCCCCGATCGCCGTGCAGTCCGACATCCTCTACAACCCTGCACGCAGTTATGAGCTGTTCCTGCTGCCGCTGATCTTCCCGGCCGTCCTGTCGCTGGTGCTGGCACTGGCCGTGGCCGGAAGCGTGGGCCGGGAAATCCGCGATGGCACGCTGCCGGCCTGGCTCGGTGACACCCCGTGGGCCTCGATCGCCGGCAAGCTCGCGCCCTACGTACTGTTGTTCGCGTTGTACGGCGCGCTGGGCGTCGGCTACCTCGCATGGCTGCGCGGGGACGGCATCGCCGGCAGTCTGCTCCTGCTGCTGGCTGCGCAGCCGGCGTTCTACCTGGCCACGGCCGCGTATGCGTTGTTCTTCGTCGGCCTTGCCCGTGACATGGGTACCGCGCTGTCGGTGGTCGGCCTGACCATCGGCACCGCGCTGGCCTTCTCCAGTGCCACCTTCCCGGTACTGGATGGCCCGCTGTTCACCCGCATCTGGCACCAGCTGCTGCCACTCAGTGCGTACATCAAGGTGCAGACCGAGCAGCAGTTCGTCGGCGCACCGCTGTCCGTCTCGCTGTGGCCATTGGCCACGCTGGTGTTGATGTCGGTGGTGGCCGGCGGCATCGGCAGCCTGCGGTTGATCGCTTTCGGCCGCACCCCGGAGGCCGCGCGACCGGCCGGAGCCGACGCATGAGCACGGTCTGGCGCAGCCTGCGGCAGACCCTGCTGGCGGTGCTCGGCGACCGCTATGCCATCGTGGTGATGGTCGGTGCGGTCATCCTGTACTCGTTCTTCTATCCCGCCGCGTACCGCCACCAGGTGGCCGGCAATCTGCCGGTGCTGGTGGTCGATCAGGATCACAGTGCCACCAGCCGCGAACTGCTGCGCATCCTCGATGGCCTGCGCGTAGCGCGCGTGGTTGGCCAGCCGGCGGATCTGGACAGCGCGCGCCGGCAGCTGGAAGCGGGGCATGCCGAAGGCATCGTGCTCATCCCCGCAAACCTGGAGCGCGACATCCTGCGTGGCCAGCCAGCCAAGCTGGTCCTGCTGGGCAATGGCGCCTACCTGGGACGCGCCAGCTGGGTGCTGGGCAGCATCGCCGATGCGCTGGGCACATTCGGCCGCGACGCCGCCGTGACCCAGGCCGCATTCATGGGCGCGCCGCAGGCAGCGCCGGTCACTCTCGTGCAGCGGCCCCTGTACAACACGCAGGAAGGCTATGGCAGCGCCATCGTACCCGGCGTGGCCGAACTGATCGTGCACCAGACACTGCTGATGGGCATCGGCGTACTGCTGGGAGGGCGGCGCCTGGTACTGGGCCGCCGGCTGCACTTCGATCTGCCGACCCTGGCAGGCATGGCGATGGGCTTCGGCCTGATCGGGCTGTTCGGCCTGTTCTACTACGCCGGCTTCACCGCCTGGGTACAGGACTACCCGCGCGGCGGAAATCCGCTGGGCCAGCTGCTGGGCGGCACGCTGTTCATTGCCGCCACCGTGGCCTTCGGGCTGTTCATCGGCAGCTTCTTCCGCACCCGCGAACGCGCCTTCCAGTACATCATCGCCACCTCCATTCCTCTGTTCTTCCTCGCCAACCTCTCCTGGCCGGCGGTGATGACGCCCCGCCCGCTGGTGTGGCTGGCGCAGCTGCTGCCGACCACCTCCGGCATCAATCTGATGGTGCGGTTGAACCAGATGGACGCACGCCTGGACGAAGTCAGCCGTGAACTTGCCACGCTCGCGGCGCTGCTGGTGATCTACGGCGGTCTTGCCATCTGGCGGCTGCATGGCAGGCCGTCGGGCGGGGTGCGCCCCTGAGCACAGACAAACGCCGGCACGGAGCCGGCGTTCGTTGCATCACTACGTCGAAGGGGAAAACGGCGATCAGCGGTAGACGCGCTCGCAGCGACGTTCCACCACCCGATCGCCGGTCTTCTGCTGGTGGTTGCCCTGGATCTGTCGTCCGGTGGCGCCGCCGGCGACTGCACCGGCGACGGTGGCGAGCTTCTTGCCATTGCCGCCGCCCACCTGGTTGCCCAGCAGGCCGCCCACCACCGCACCTGTGGCAGTACCGGCAATGCGGTTCGGATCGCGCGAGTTGCGCTGGACTTCAACGTTCCTGCATTCCACACGGCTGCCGTCGTTGAACTTGCGGCCTTCATCGCGGGGCCCGTAGGTCTGCGCACCCGCCATCGACGATGCCGCCATCAGGGTGCCCAGCACGAGCAGTCGGGTCGAGGTCTTCATGGCCAGCTCCTGTCTTCCGGGATGGGTCCAGTCTCCGCCTGCCGCTGGCAACTACGAGTGAAATCGGTGTCATCAGGACTTCATCGGCCATGCGTCGTTCATGAAGAGAACCGCGGCCATGGAACGATCCAGCGCCTGGCAGAGGCTTCCGTTCGGTCGCCGCGAAGGGAATCGGCCCCCTGCATCGGTGCGCCGACCCGCGCGGCCCCTCCCGGGGGCAGCGCGCATGCGGCTATGATCAACCGACAAAGGGCGCAGGCATCTGGACGTGGATGTGCAGGAATCAGAAAGCTTGAGGGTAGCGGTACTGGAGGACGAGCCTGCCCTGCGCGAGCGCATCATCCTGCCAGGCCTGGCGCGCTATGGATTCCTGGCGACCGGCTACGCCAGCGTCGCCGCCTTCCGCGCCGGAATGGAGAGACAGCCCGCCGACCTGCTCGTGCTCGACGTGAGCCTGCCTGACGGCGATGGCTTCAGCCTGGCGCGCGAAATGCGCCAACGACAACCGGGCCTCGGCGTCATCATGCTGACCAGCCTTGCCGATGTGAGTGATCGTATCCGCGGCCTGACCGAAGGTGCCGACGTGTATTTTTCCAAGCCGATCGAGATCGATCTGCTGGCGGCGGCACTGCACAGCCTGGCACGACGGATCGCCACGCCGGCAACAGCGAACCGGTCACTGCCCGGCTGGAGGATGAGTGAGGACCAATGGGGCCTGATCGCGCCCGACGGCACCTCGGCCGCGCTCACCCGCAGCGAGCGCAGCCTGTGCGCGGAACTGTTCCAGCACGCCGGAGCGCTGGTGTCACGCGAGCAGCTGATCCTGGCCATTGCAGATGATTCAGACGATTTCGATGCGCACCGGCTCGACGCCATGGTCTACCGGCTGCGCGTGAAGGCACGCAAGCGCTGTGGCATGGAACTGCCTCTTACGGTGGTTCATGGCCGGGGATACATGCTGAATCCTGCCGGGCGCACGGCAGGCTGATCAGGAACGTCGTTCCTTCGCCACAGATGCTCTCGACGCCGATGCCACCGCCGGCCTCTGTCACCAGCTCGTTCACGACCGCCAGCCCCAGTCCCGTGCCCGAATCCGCCGGCTTGGTGCTGAAGAAAGGTTCGAAGATCCGGGCCGCCACCTCGGCGCGCATGCCGCTGCCATTGTCACGCAGGTGGATGCGGACGCGATCTCCATCGCGGTCGATGTCGATCTCGAACCGCCCGTGATCGCTGAGCGCATCGCGGGCATTGGACGCGATGTTCAACAGCATCAGCTCGAACTGGCTGCGGTCCATCCGCACCGGCGCCGCTTCACCATCGCTGCGCACGGACAGTACGATCCCCGGCCCGAGCAACTGGCGCAGCATCGACTCAAGTTCCCGGACCGCCTGCGCGGCATCAAACACGACGGCCTGCTCGCCATCACGACGGCTGAAACGGAGCAGCCGCCGGCTGATGGCCATGCCACGCCGCGCGGTCTCCTCCACGTCTGACAGGTGGCCTTCAAGCTGCACCAGACGCTGCCGGCTGCCTTCGCCGTCGTCTTCATGCCGCTGGTTGGCGAAGCCGACGATCACCGCAAAGATGTTGTTGAAATCATGCGCCATGCCGCTGGCCATGCGTTCGGTGATCTCCTTCTTCTGCGCATGGATCAGCTGGGCATGGGTGCGCTCGCGTTCGCGCATCTCTTCGGCAAGTTGCCGCCCGCGCTCGTTCGACTCGCGCAGGCTTTCGCGCAGAGCCTGGGTCGTCCGGTCGATCAGCAGGGTGACCAGCAGGTAGGTGAACAGCAGTGGGGGCAGGTTGTAGAACGCACGCGCGGGAGCGTCCGCGAAGACGCTCATCGCATCGCGTCCTGCACCCAGCACTACGCTGCCCACCAGGACCGCCAGCGTGGTCCACAGCGCGCCACGACCAAGCACCAGACCACTCAGCACGAGCACCAGCATCTGGGCGAGCTGGTCGGGCATCTGCCGTTGCAGGCCGTTCACGCCCAGATTGATCGTCGTGACCAGCAGCATGGCACCGATCAACAGCTTGACCGCCGCAGCGAACGCACCACGCCGCGTCAGTGCCAGTCCGATCCATGCGGCGGCGCCGATGGACAGGCTCATCGCCAACGAGGCATGCGTCGACCAGTGCACCTCGCTCGAGACCAGTTGGGACCAGGCCACGATCACCGCGAAGGCCAGGGTCGCCGGGATGGTCACCCCCAGGAACAGGAGCAGCAGCTGGATGACGCGCGCGTTGCGGCGGTCCACCGGGTCTTCGATCGGCGCCCGGTCCAGCCAGCGCAGGAATGAACGGAGCATGGGCGGCGTGAAGAGATGGCGAGAAACCGATCATATTTCTGTCAGGAGTTGCAGTCGACATGCCCCCTCGGTGGGCCTACGTTCATGTTGTCGGCGGGCGCCTACGCCACTGCCGTGACACGACGACTACACCGCCCCACTCGTCGACCCCCTGCGGGCAGCCACGACGAAGGGCCTGCACTCCAGATCGAGGATCAGAGCAATGAACCGGATTTACCGTATCGTGTGGAACGCCGCGCTGGGCCGGCAGGTGGTTGTGTCCGAAATCGCGTGCAGCCGGACGCGGTCCGGGCGCCGCCGTCAGGTCGCGGCGCTGCTGGCCACCGGCTCGCTGCTGGTGTCCTGCTCCGCCCTGGCCAGCGGGATCGTTACGGCGCTGGGCGTCGAGCAGGTGTCCGCGCCGGAGCAGATCGTGTACGCCGCCGATGTCGAGGCTGATCCAGTGCCCTACCTCGCCGCCACCGGCAGCGAGGACAGCAATGCCGGCGCCTACGCCGACGGCGACAACGCGCTGGCCGCAGGCGAGGCGAGCGCCGCGGTCGGGGAAGGCACGACCGCGCTTGGCGCCGGCAGCGTGGCCTACGCCAACCGCGCCACCGCGGTGGGCAATGAAGCGCTGGCCATCGCCGACTCGAGCACCGCGATCGGCGGCATGCTGGACATCGACTACCAGTCGCAGAACCCGTATGGCGTAGTGCTGTTCCAGCAGACCGCCGCCACTGGCGTGGCGTCCACGGCGCTGGGCGCCGGCGCGCAGGCCGAAGGTGACTTTGCCACTGCCGGGGGCGCCGGCGCCCTGGGCAGCGGCAAATCCAGCGTGGCGATCGGCGGCATTGCCGACGATCTGGAGGACCAGATCGGGGAAGGTTTTGCCGGCCAGCTGCTGCAGAACACGCAGGCCACCGGTCGCCTTTCCGTGGCCGTCGGCGGCGGCGCGCAGTCCACCGCCTATGCAGCAATCTCCCTGGGCGGGCTGGCCAGTGCCAGCGCTATCCGCTCCACCGCGATCGGCTACCGCGCGGTGGCCAGCGCATATGACGCCATGGCCGTCGGTGACCGGGCCCAGGCTCTGGGCGAGTTCTCCAATGCGTTCGGTTCGGGCGCACTGGCCCTGTACGACCTGACCGTGGCCGTGGGCAGCAATGCCCGGGCGGGCGCGCTCAACACCACGGCCCTGGGCGCCAACGCGCTGGCCCTGATCGAGGGCGCCACCGCAGTCGGTTATGGCGCCTGGGCCGCCGGCAAAGGCAGCGTGGTGGTCGGTGACGGCATGACCTGGAATGGCGATTTCTGGGGGGATACACCGCGGCTGTTCACCAACAGCGTGGCGATCGGCACGGATTCGGATGTGTGGGGCAGCGAGTCGGTGGCGATCGGCGGCGGTGCAACCGTGGGCGACCCGTCGTTCGTCGACGGCGTGACCCACCCCGTCGACCGCGCGGTGGCGCTCGGTGCAGGCTCTTACGCCGATCGTGACAACACCATCTCGGTGGGACGCGCAGGCAGCGAACGCCAGATCGTCAACGTGGCGGCCGGTACGGCGGCAACCGACGCGGTCAACAAGGCACAGCTGGATGCGGTCTCGGGTGCGCTCGGCAATTTCGCCGACAGTTTCGCAGCCATCGATGTGCAGATCGGCAGGCTGACCACCCGACTGGATGACATCGAGGCGGACGTCGGTGCAAGTCATGGCCGCAACGATCAGGTCGCCGTGGGAGGCGATTCCGCAGCCCAGGCGGGCGAAGGGACCAACGCCGTGGCAGTGGGATCCGGGGCGACCGCCAACGCGGACAACAGCGTGGCGCTGGGCGCCGGCGCCTACGCCCATGGACCCAACGACACGGCGTTGGGCGGCAACGCGCGGGTCAATGCCGACGGCAGCACGGCCGTCGGTGCCAACAGCCGCATCAGTGCCCAGGCCAGCAACGCCGTGGCCCTGGGTGAGTCGGCCTCCGTCAGCAGCGCTTCCGGCACCGCACTCGGCCAAGGTGCCAGCGTCACCGCCGACAACGCCGTCGCATTGGGGCGCGGTTCGGTCGCCGATCGCGCCGACACGGTGTCGGTCGGTGCCAGCGGTGCGGAGCGCCAGATCACCCATGTGGCCGCCGGTACCCAGGCGACCGATGCGGCGAACGTGGGCCAGGTCAATGCCGGTGTCAACGCGGCGAAATCCTATACCGATGCACGGTTCACCGCATTGAACGATTCCTTCGAAACCTATCGTACGGACGTGGACCGCCGCCTCAGCTCGGTTGATCGCCGCCTGGACCGCCAGGGCGCGATGAGCGCGGCGATGCTGAACATGGCGACCAACGCCGCAGGCACCCGCAGCGAACGCGGGCGCATCGCGGTCGGTGCGGGCTTCCAGAGCGGCGAGCAGGCGCTGTCGGTGGGCTATGCACGGAAGATCGGGGAACGCGGCTCCTTCAGTCTGGGCGGGGCCTTCAGTGGTGGCGAATCCTCCGCAGGCGTGGGCTTCGGCATCGACCTGTGACAGAGCGACACCGACCACTCCCGCTCCGACGCGCTTCACCCTTTTCCTGGAGACCCACCATGTCCATCCACACCTCACTGGCCGCTGCAATCGCTTCGGTGTTGATCACCACCAGCGCCGCCCATGCCGCACCACGCCTGGATACCAGCAAGGTGATCAAGCGCAACGTGGCTGCCGCCACATCGACCGCCCAGCCGTCGGTCGGCCAGCGCTTCATCGTCAAGACCACCGGCACCACCACCCAGTCACGCATCCTGTTGACGCAGTCGCTCGCCAGCTCGGCGCAGCGTTCAGGCATCACCACGGCGGCTGCGGCAACGGCACGCGCAGCCGCCCGTCCGGCCGCCCGGGCCAGTGTCCTGCGCAACATGGCCGTACCTGGCTGGTACGTGGTGCAGACCTCACGCCGGCTCAACTCCGCCGAGACGGCAGCCTTCGTCCGCGAGCTGGCGGCCGAACCCGGCGTGACGTCGGTCGAAGTGGACCGGCTCTACCAGGCGCTCGACACCGGGCGCGGCATGGTGCAGCCGAAACTGATCCCGAATGATCCTCAATATGCCCAGCTGCAGTGGAACTTCCACGATCAGACAGGTGGAGTACGCGCCGACCAGGCGTGGGACATCTCCACCGGCGCAGGCGTCGTGGTGGCGGTGATCGACACCGGCGTCGTGGAAAACACGCCCGACCTGAAGGACAACGTGCTGCCGGGCTATGACATGATCTCCGACCGCTTGATCTCCCGTCGCGACACCGACGCCCGCGTCGCCGGTGGCTGGGACCAGGGCGACTGGATGGAAGCCAATTACTGCACCGCGCTGGGCGCGCCTCCGCACGCCGCCCGCGACAGCTCCTGGCACGGCACCCACGTCTCCGGTACCGTCGCGCAGCAGACCAACAACGGTGTCGGCCTGGCCGGTCTTGCCCACAACGCCAGGATTCTGCCGGTGCGTGTGCTGGGTTCGTGTGGCGGGTACGGCAGCGACATTGCCGATGGCATGTTGTGGGCGGTCGGTGCGACCGTTGCCGGCCTGCCGGTCAATGCCAATCCGGCAGAAGTGCTCAACATGAGCCTGGGCAGCAATGGGCCCGACGCCTGCCCGCAGATCTACCAGGACGCCATCGACGAAGTGAACCGACGCGGCGCGATGGTGGTGGTGGCAGCCGGCAACTCCAACGCCGATGCCGGCACCTACACGATGTCCTCCTGCAAGGATGTGATCAGCGTCGGCGCCACGCGTGTCACCGGCGGCAAGGCCAGCTACTCCAGCTGGGGCAACCGGGTGGATCTGTCCGCGCCGGGTGGCGGTGGAGGTGTTGATGGAGACCCGAACGGCTACATCTTCCAGATCGTCAACACGGGCACCACCCGCCCCACGACCGAGTTCGGCATCGGGGGCTATACCGGCACCTCGATGGCATCGCCCCATGTGGCCGCGGCGGCAGCGCTGGTCCAGAGCGTGGCCACCACGCCGCTGCGCTGGGATCAGATGCGGGACCTGCTGAAATCCACTGCGCGTCCTTTCCCGGCCAGCATTCCCACCAGCACACCGATGGGCGCGGGAATCCTCGACGCCAATGCACTGGTAACCGCCGCGACCACCGAACCCTGCGATCCCACCGTCGAGAGCTGCACCCCGCCGAATGTGGAACTGAGCAATGCAGTCGAACTGCGCGGGCTGTCAAGCACCTCCGCAGAGCGGACCTACAGTTTCACCGCCCGGGCCGGCACACCGTTGACCATCATGACGCTGGGCGGCAAAGGCGACGTATCGCTGTATGTAGCGGCGCAGCGCGTCCCCAGTGCCTCCGATTACGATGCGAAATCAACCCGACCGACCAATTCGGAGTCGGTGCGGATCGGCTCGCCCTCGGCGGTCACCTACATGATCCGCCTCACGGGAACATATTCCGGGTTGACCCTGGTAGCCCGGCAGTAAGCCTCAAGGGCGGCGCCACTCCGCGCCGCCCTCGATGCCCGGGGTCCTTCGATGGAAAGCCTGCCCAGCAAACTCTCCTTGACTGATCGGCGCACGTTGCCGTCCCTCATCGGGGCGGTGACACGCCCCCTGCGGCCGCATGCGTTGTCCAGCCGCCACGGGACCTCCAGCGGGCTACTGGACAGACATACCTTCACGATCGACTACACCACACGATCACCCCGGTTGCCTGGCCGATCGCCCGTCGCCGTCCTCGTCGATGTCCTTGACCTGCCGAATGCCGAGCCCTGTCAGGCCTTCGGCATGGCCTCGCTGGAGACGCGGGTCAGACAGGACGCAGCACGCATCGAGGCCGCCCTGGACGGCCAGGCGGACGTCCACCATATGGGCGGAAGCCGTTTCGCCTTCATCGTGGAGCTGCCCACCCGTGACGCCGTCGAGCGCCTGGTGGAAGCGCTGCACCTGCGCCTGACGCAGCCCAGGGAGGGTGCAGCGCAGCCCCTCCGGCCTCTCGTCCACGTCGGCCTCTGCCAGGCCGAAACCGGCAAGGACAGCGCCGACGACATCATCCGCGGGATGTTCGTGGGACTTCACTGGGCAGTGTCCAGCCAGGTCACCTACTGCTGGTACTCCGCCCCGCGCGATGAAAGTCTGCGGCGCGAGTATCACCTGCTTGCTGGCGCCCGCGACGGCCTGCGCCACGACGAATTCCATCTGCTCTACCAGCCTCGTTTCCGCGGGTCTGATCTCAGTGCGGTGTCAGCGGAGGCGCTGATCCGCTGGGATCATCCTCGGCTTGGCCCGGTCAGCCCTGCCGAATTCATCCCGGTATTCGAACGTAACGCACTGATGGAGAAGGTCACGGAGTGGGTCGTCGACCGAGCGCTGGAGCAGCTGTCATGCTGGAGACGCGACGGCATCACGCTGGGCCTGTCGATCAATCTGTCTGCACGGAATGTGGCCCGTGCCGGCATGGCCGATGCGCTGGTCGCCAGGATCCATGCCGAGGGGCTGCGCTGCAGCGACCTCGAGATCGAGATCACCGAAGGAGAATGGTTGAGGGTGAACTCCGTGCCCGGCGAGCAGCTCAGGCGGATGGCATCGGCGGGAATCCGCCTGGCATTGGACGACTTCGGCAGCGGCTACAGCAACTTCGCATACCTGACCGAACTGCCGATCCACACGCTGAAGCTGGACAAATCGCTGATTGATGGAATCTCGACCGACACGCGGGCCCGCCTGAAAGTCCGTGCCATCATCGGCCTGGCCCATGATCTGGGCTACACCGCCGTCGCTGAGGGGGCTGAAACCGCCGACCAGGTCACCACGCTGCGGGAGCTCGGATGCGACCAGATCCAGGGCTTTGCATTGTGCAGGCCCATCAGTGCGACCGAACTGACCGATAGACTCACTGTTGCACCCCACCTGCTCGAATGAGCCAGGCCTGCACCCGCGGATGGACTGCGCGGCGTGCGTTTGATCCCTTCATGGAAGCCGCCGAGAATCCCGGGGCAGTTGCCTGCTCCTGATCCATCCGAGAAGTCTGCCAGTGGCCAACACAGGTTCCTTTCTGCTTCGCCTTGTTCAGGGAGACCTGACCACTGAAGGAGCGCTGACACGCCTGCACGCAGTGCAAGCAACATGCCGTGCATGCAACCACACCTCGATGCTGAAGGCGGGCGCAGGCCTGACCGATCTGCGCGGCGCAGGGATCCTGGTCTGCCCCTGCTGCCACAACCGGCAGGCGGTCAGCCGCATGCGCTTCGAGGAGTTCGTCAAGCGGTTGCCCCGCGCGGATGCCATCGACCACAGTGCCCTCGCGCTTGCCGCCGCTCCCGCGCACCACGCGTCACCGCAGCCGTTCCTGGAACTGGTGGTTGTTCGTGCCGGTGCGGCGCTGTTCGGGATCGATGTTGAATCGGCGGTGGAAATACGTGGTCCGGAGGCTCTGACCCGGGGTACGGACGGCCTGTCCAGCGTGTCCGTACGCGGGCAGACGGTGCCCGTCGTGGATCTTGGCCTTGTCACGGGCGGCACCCGCTGCGGTGCCCGCTGCCCGGCGATGCTGCTGGTGCAGGCTGGCGTCCAGCTTGTCGCCCTGGCGCTTGACGAGGTGCTCACCATCGAGAGTGTCCCGCTCGGCCACGTCCACCCCATCAGCAACGATGGGCAGGGATTGCCGCTCTGCAGCCACCGGGTCTGCCTGGCATCCAACCAGGAGGTTGCCCTCATTGATCCGAGCGTCGCTCTCACTCTCCAGCGGCGGCTCGCAGGTTCGCGGACCGATGCAGCGATCTTCCCCGGGAGGTCCGATGAACACTGAGACGCGGGATGCCTTGCTGCGCCTCCAGGGGGCCATGAACCGGATGCATGTCCGTGTGGCGGCACTGGAAGCGGCCACCGTTCTTCTGCTCCGCACAAACGCAGGCAATCTGGACGCGGCCGATGAATTCGAACGCAGCATCCGCCACTACCTCAGCGGCATGGACCTACACCGGGAACACGTTTTTGCATTCGAGCAGATCGTCGAGCCTTGGCTCGGCATCCTGCGGGATCCGCTGGCCGGCATTCGCTCCCCTCCACCATCGGCCTGAACCGAGGGAGTGTGCGACTCAGCGCGTCTCGTCGGGCCGCCCGCCGATACGACGTCCTTGTGAGTTAACCACTGTTGCCTCCCCGAAGCCCATGGCGCGCACGGGTGCCTCGACACGGGACAGGTCACCCACCACGACCCACGTCAACCTGTCGGCATCCAGCGCGGCAGCAGCGGCCCGGACCTCGTTGAGATCGAGTTGTCGGAGAGCGCTGCTGCGCTGTGTGGTCCAATCGTCTGCCCGGTCGAACCGCACGATGTCTGCGATCTCCGAGGCGACGGCCTCCCGCGTCTCGAAACTGCCCGCCAGACGCCGCACCTGGCTGTCCCGGAAGCGTGCAACCTCGTCCTGTCTGGCAGGCGCCGGTCCGGACGCGTACTCCGCAATCTCACGCTGAATCTCCGCCATGGCCTCCGCCACGCGGTCGGACTGCACCGGCGCCACCACGCGCCAGGGTCGCGCTATCGGGGCATTGGCGGCACTGGAGATCACGCCGTAGGACCAGCCCTTGGCCTCTCGCAGATTCATGTTGAGGCGCGCGCTTGGCGATCCCCCCAGGACGGAATTGGCGACCTCGAAGGCCAACGTCCGGGGGTCTGAACTCGGCGCGACCAGTTGCCCGGCCACCAGGGTGGCCTGCAGAGCGCCAGGGCTGTCTACCAGATACACCCGTGGCCTCGTCTGCGCCGGCAGGTGGTCGTCGATGCGCACCTCAGGGATTCCACCCGACCCGCGCCACTCACCCAGATGCCTCTCAAGGACCGGGATCAGCTCCTGGAGCGTCGTATCCCCGACCACGACAAGCGTGCCCCGCTCCGGTCGGATCCAGGCGCGGTGGAACTCCACGAGGTCATCGCGGCGCAAAGCCTCCACGGAGGCCACGGTGCCGCGTCCGAAGGCTTGCGCGTAAGGGTGATCCAGCCCGAACAGCAATGCAGGGAGAAGGCTCGTGGCCAAGCGCTGCGGGTTGGCCGCGTCCTCTCGAAGGGCGCCCTGCCTGCCCACACGCATGCGCTCCATTGCTGCCGGCTCAAAACGCGGTCGGCGCAACATGTCCGCGTACAGCGCAACCGAATCGTCAAGCGTGTCTCTGAGACCGACCAGGGTCACCGCGCCGCTGCCCACGTCGACACTGGAACCCAGCTCCGCCCCCAGCGATTCAGCGCGCGCCGCGAACGCCAGGGCATCGTAATCCCCTGCCCCCTCCGCCAGCATGCTGAACGCCATGTCTGCCAGACCCGCAGTTGCCGCGGGATCCACCGGGAACTGATACGACATGCGAACAAGCGGGACGTCCTCCCGTCGAGCCAGTATCACGTGGGTGCCGTTCGACAGCGCCGCCCGCTCGATCGCAGGGAATCTCAACTCCGGATAGCTTTCAGGAAACGGCGGCCCTGCGCTGCGATCCACGCCCGGTGCTGCAGCGCGATGGCTTTTGCCTGGGCTTTGCGCGTGGGATACCGCGTCAGCCGGCTCGGCCTCCTCAGCGAACGCAGCGCGGGCACCTGGAATGACCGTTAGGATGTGATCCCCCTGCCCCAGCCAACGGCGAGCGACGCGAACCAGCTGGTCGGGCGCGGCTGCTGCCACCACGTCAGCGGACCGCCGATAACAGCCTGCATCGCCTTCAAATACCTCACAGGCGGCGAGCACTTCTGCCTTGCCGTCCATCCCACCGTTACGCTCGATGCTCTTCACGAACTCGGCCCGCATCGCGGTCCGCGCACGTTGCACCTCATCGAGGGTGGGGCCTTCCTTCAGCAGACGCTGAAGCTCCACCTCGATGGCGGTTTCCACGGCCGACGGGTCGACACCGTCGCGCACGTTGGCGACGATCATGAAGCGCGATCCGAGCTGCCCCCCTGCCTCTGCCGTGACGTCAGTGGCAAGTTGATCGGAGTGCACCAGGCGCTTGCCCAGCCGGGAGGCATTGCCTCCTCCCAGAATGTGAGCCAACACCCGCAGTTGATCAAAGTCCGGCGTCCCACGAGCTGCGATGTTCCATGTGCGGTGAACGCGCGCTTGAGGGACCTGATCGGACAACGTTTCCCGGGTGGTGGAAGCCCGCTTGGCGACGTCCACGGGATCCCTTGTTACGTCGGGCGCCGCTGGGATATGCCCGAAACAGGACTCGACCTTCTTCCTGGCCTCTTCAACGCCGACATCGCCTGACAGCACCAGCACCGCGTTGTTTGGGCCGTACCAGGTCCGGAACCAATCCTGGACGTCGGCAAGTGTGGCCGCCTGCAGATCGCGTGCGGATCCGAAGGTCGAATGATGGTACGGGTGCCCCGGCGGGTAGCTTGAACGGGAAAGCTGCTCCCATACGAGTCCGTAAGGCACGCCACGCCGCTGCAGCTTCTCGTTCTCGACAATGCCCCGTTCGGTATCCAGCGCTTTCTGATCGATGGCACCCAGCAGATGACCCATGCGATCGGACTCCATCCAGAGCGCCAGGTCCAGCGCCGTCGATGGAACCACCTGCATGTAGTTGGTGCGCTCAGGCGTAACCGTGGCATTGACGTCGGTGGCGCCCACGCGTTGCAGCGGGCCGTAGTAGGCGTCGCGGTAATGCTCGGTGCCGCGGAACATCAAATGCTCGAAGAGGTGCGCAAAACCCGTGCGACCGGCAGGCTCATCGCCGGATCCGACCTGATACCACACGTGGACAGCCACGATGGGGGCCTTCCGGTCGGTGTGCACGATGACACGCAGCCCATTGGGGAGCGTGAAGCGCTCGAAGGGGATGTCCATCGCGTGCGGGGCTGCAGCCGGAGCGTGCGACCCCGCTTCCATGTCGCGCGCAGCCACTGGCACCGTGAAAGTGCCCACTGCCAGCACCGTCCAAAGCAGCCTCTTCGCACCACCTACGAAAGCGCTCATGCGTCCATCCCCCGCCCAGTCGTTGCCCACCCGCAAGCCCTGCAACACCACGTTGGCCCACCGGAGTTGTCTGGGGCTGCCAAGGTCCATTCCAGAAAAGCAGGCCTCACCCCTGCCTCGCCGCGCGCAGTGCCCCAACTGCTGATCCGATCTTAACGCCCAAACTGCCCGCAATGCCTGGAGACCATCGCTTGATACTCCGCCATGGGCGCCAGGCCCATTCGAGCGCGACGCTCGTCAAGCGTCTCAGGTGCTTCAACCGCACGTGGCTCCCAACGCCCCGGGTCTGCACAACGCCCCTGCGTTCCATAGCGCTGGGGGTCGTGGGTGCGGTCCCAGAGGTAGGCGTAATTGGACGCTTTGACCTGCCCCGTCGCTACCAAGGGCTCCATGGCTTCCGCAACAGAGCGCTGGAACGCCGGATCCTTGTCGGCATGCTGGGCCAGCAGCCAGGCCGCGTCCGCCCCGTCCTGGCCCACCTGCGCCACGGTCGGCCAGCCATGGGCCGCAACGATCGCCTTCAGCCGAGCGGTATGCACCGCATCGACGGCACTGAGCACCCTCTCCTCGCCCTCCGTGGTCAGCGGAAGGTCCCGGACCGCCTGATCGGCATCCTTCATCCGCAGGAGCTCGCCGCGCAGCTCCGGGTCAGCAGGCGTCCCACCGCTGGCTCCCAGCGGCGCGAAGAGGATCGCAATCACCCACAATGGACCGAATCGCCGCGTCACAGCTCCACCTCCTGCGTGATGTGTCAGCCGATGATGCCCAGTTGGCAGATTTGCCGGTAGGTCAGCTTAAACTTGATGCGTCGGCGGCGCCGGGCATCTGCCTGCGTCGCAACAACCGTATCCATGGTCGATCCGCTGTGTGCCTGTCGCGCCATCAATGTGATCCTGTTTGAGTCACTGCCGCCGGCGTGGCCCCGGATCGACCGCTACAACCGGTAGGAAGCTCTCTTGCAAACCACTGATTCAAAAGCGAAACCGTCTGCATCGAAGGCCAGTGCAGAGCACACGCCCCTCATGAAGCAGTTCTTCGCAGCGAAGTCCGAGTACCCGGATCTGCTGCTGTTCTTCCGCATGGGCGACTTCTACGAGCTGTTCTACGACGATGCACGCAAGGCTGCACGCCTGCTCGACATCACCCTGACCCAGCGCGGCAGTTCCGGCGGCGCCCCGATTCCGATGGCCGGTGTGCCCGTGCATGCCTACGAAGGCTACCTGGCACGGCTGGTGGCGCTGGGCGAATCCGTGGCGATCTGCGAGCAGATCGGCGACCCGGCCCTGGCCAAGGGGCTGGTCGAGCGCAAGGTGGTCCGCATCGTCACCCCCGGTACGGTCACCGACGAAGCACTGCTCGACGAACGCCGCGACACCCTGCTGATGGCCCTGTCGCGCACCCGGCAGGGCTACGGCCTGGCCTGGGCCGACCTCGCCGGTGGCCGCTTCCTGGTCAACGAAGTCGACACCGACGACGCGCTGGAAGCCGAGCTGGCGCGCCTGGAGCCGGCCGAGCTGCTGGTGCCGGACGAGGAGAACTGGCCGGACTTCCTGCGCCAGCGCAGCGGTGTGCGTCGCCGCGCGCCATGGCTGTTCGATGCGGACAGCGGTCGTCGGCAGCTGCTGGCCTTCTTCAAGCTGCATGACCTGAGCGGCTTCGGCATCGACGACAAGCCACGCGCCACGGCCGCCGCAGGCGCCCTGCTCGGCTATGTCGAAGAAACCCAGAAGCAGCGCCTGCCGCACCTGACCTCGATCGCGATGGAAACCGCCGGCGAGGCGATCGCCATGAACGCTGCGACCCGCCGCCACCTGGAGCTGGATACGCGGGTCGACGGCGATACCCGCAACACCCTGCTGGGCGTGCTCGACAGCACCGTCACGCCGATGGGCGGCCGCCTGCTGCGTCGCTGGCTGCATCGCCCGTTGCGCCTGCGCGAGGTGCTGGTACAGCGCCACCATGCGGTAGCGACGCTGATCGATCGCGGCAGCGATGGCGACATCCGCGAACAGTTCCGTCGCCTGGGTGACCTCGAGCGCATCCTCACCCGCGTCGCCCTGCGCTCGGCACGCCCCCGCGATTTCTCGACACTGCGCGATGGCCTGGGCCTGTTGCCTGCGGTGCGCGACGTGCTGGCGCCGCTGGACTCGCCACGCCTGCAGGCGCTGTACGCCGCGCTGGGCGAGCATGACGACTGCGCGCAGCTGCTCGCGCGTGCCATCGCTGAAATGCCGCCGCTGAAGCTCAGCGATGGCGGCGTGCTGGCCGATGGCTTCGACGAGGAGCTGGATGAGCTGCGACGCCTCTCCACGAACGCCGACCAGTTCCTGGTCGACCTTGAGCGGCGCGAGCGCGAAAGCAGCGGCATTGCCACACTGAAGGTCGGCTATAACCGTGTGCACGGCTATTACATCGAGATCAGCAAGGGCCAGGCCGACCGCGCACCGGTGCACTACACGCGCCGCCAGACCCTCACCAACGCCGAGCGCTACATCACCGAAGAACTGAAGGCGTTCGAGGACAAGGTACTGTCCGCGCGCGACCGCTCGCTGTCGCGCGAGAAGTTCCTGTATGAGCAGCTGCTGGACACGCTGGGTGCACAGCTGGAGCCGCTGAAGCAGTGTGCCGCCGCGTTGAGCGAACTGGATGTGCTGGCCGCATTCGCCGAGCGCGCGCAGGCACTGGACTGGTCGCGCCCGGAACTGGAAACGGCACCCTGCCTGAAGATCGAGCGCGGCCGTCACCCTGTCGTGGAAGCCGTGCGCGAGCAGCCCTTCGAGCCGAACGATCTGGACCTGCACCCGGACCGCCGGATGCTGGTCATCACCGGCCCGAACATGGGCGGTAAATCCACCTACATGCGGCAGAATGCACTGATCGTGCTTCTGGCCCACATCGGCTCCTTCGTACCGGCCAGCCGCGCCGTGATCGGCCCGATCGACCGCATCCTGACCCGCATCGGCGCCGGCGACGATCTCGCCCGCGGGCAGTCGACCTTCATGGTCGAAATGGCCGAGACCAGCTACATCCTGCATCACGCCAGCCCACATTCGCTGGTGCTGATGGATGAGATCGGCCGCGGCACCTCCACCTATGACGGCCTTGCCCTGGCCGACGCGGTGGCCCGCCACCTCGCCTACGAGAACCGCTGCTACACGCTGTTCGCCACCCACTACTTCGAGCTGACCGCGCTGGCCGACGAGCAGCACGAGGGCGGCCGCAGCGGTATCGCCAACGTGCACCTGGATGCGGTCGAGCATGGCGAAGCGCTGGTGTTCATGCACGCTGTGAAAGACGGCCCGGCCAACCGCAGCTTCGGACTGCAGGTGGCCGCGCTGGCCGGCCTGCCTCGATCGACCGTGGCACAGGCGCGGCGGCGCCTGGCCGAACTGGAACAACGGGGCAGCGAGAGCCACGCGGCGGAGCTGGCCCCTCAGGCGCTGGATGCCCCGCAGCAGTTCGGCCTGTTCAATGCCCCGTCCAGCAAGGCGCAGGAGGCGCTGGCCGCCATCGATCCGGACGAACTGACGCCCAAACAGGCGCTGGAAGCGCTGTATCGGCTGAAGTCACTGCTGTAACCGGCATGGGACCGGCGCAACGCCGGCCCCCCTCCCGCCCCCGGTCAGAGCGAGCCTGCGCCCGGCAGCCTTCGCATTTCCGTCGTGCAGGCGGCGTTATGCTCGGGCGGTCCTTCCTTCACAGAACGGAGACCGCCATGAACACCGAATCCCTCGCCGCATCCCTCTTCCAGCAGCTGCAGCAGGGGCAAGGCCTGCAGCAGGTTTCCCAGCAGCTCGGCCTGGACAGCAGCCAGACCACCCAGGCGGTGGGCAGCGCCTTGCCGCTGCTGCTGGGCGCAATGGGCCAGAACGCCAGCGAGCCGCAGGGCGCGCAGTCCCTGCTCAATGCGCTGCAGCGTGACCATCTGGGCAGTGGTGGGGGTGGCGGCTTCGACCTCGGCAGCACCCTCGGCGCAGTGATGGGGGGCGGTGGCAGCGGCGCCACCGATGGGGCCGGCATCCTCGGCCACATCTTCGGTGGCCAGCAGCCGCAGGCCGCGCAGGTGCTTGGCCAGAAGACCGGTCTGGACAGCGGCACCTCCGGCAAGCTGCTGGCGATCCTTGCGCCCATCGTCATGTCCTTCCTGGCCCAGCGCTTCGCCCAGCAGGGCAACGCCAGCGAACTCAGCAGCGCCCTCGGCCAGGAGGCGCAGCAGTCCGGCGGCATCGGCAGCATGCTGGGCGGTGTGCTCGATCAGGACGGCGACGGCCAGTTCGGGGCCAGCGACCTCCTGAAGCTCGGCTCGGGGTTGCTCAAGCGCTGATCGCACACACCCGTACAAGCCCCGGACCTAATAGACAGCCACTATCGCATTGGTTGAATCAATCGAATTTACCGATCCACAGGCGCCACCTAATGTGGGTCGGGCCTCCCCCGATTCCACCTTTCGCCAGTCCACAGGTAGAGACCCATGAAAAGCGAAGCGAAGTGCCCCTTCAACCATGCCGTCGTCGGTGACGCGACGACCAACCGCGACTGGTGGCCGAACCAGCTGCGCGTGGACCTGCTCAACCAGCATTCCGCGCGCTCCAACCCGCTCGATGCCGGCTTTGATTACGCATCGGCGTTCAAGAGCCTGGACTATGCCGCGCTGAAGGCAGACCTGAAAGCACTGATGACGGACTCGCAGGACTGGTGGCCGGCCGATTTCGGTCACTACGGCGGCCTGTTCATCCGCATGGCGTGGCACAGCGCCGGCACCTATCGCATCGGTGATGGCCGCGGTGGCGGCGGCCGCGGCCAGCAGCGCTTCGCTCCGCTCAACAGCTGGCCGGACAACGTCAGCCTGGACAAGGCGCGACGCCTGCTGTGGCCGATCAAGCAGAAGTACGGCCAGGCCATCTCCTGGGCCGACCTGCTGATCCTGACCGGCAATGTCGCGCTGGAGTCGATGGGCTTCAAGACACTGGGCTTCGCCGGTGGCCGTCCCGATACCTGGGAACCGGATCAGGATGTGTACTGGGGCCGCGAAACCACATGGCTGGGCGGTGACGTGCGCTACAAGCACGGCTCCGAAGGCGTGGTGGAATCCCACGGCGTGCTGGTGTCCGATGACGATGCCGATGGCGACGTGCATTCGCGCAAGCTGGAGAACCCGCTGGCCGCAGTGCAGATGGGCCTGATCTATGTGAATCCCGAGGGCCCCGACGGCAATCCTGACCCGGTACTGGCTGCACATGACATCCGTGACACGTTCGGCCGCATGGCGATGGACGATGAAGAAACGGTGGCGCTGATCGCCGGCGGGCACAGCTTCGGCAAGACCCATGGCGCCGGCCCGGCAGACAACGTCGGCAAGGAGCCTGAAGCGGCCGATCTGGAGAGCCAGGGCCTGGGCTGGGCCAACAGCTTCGGCAGCGGCAAGGGCGGCGACACCATCACCAGTGGCCTGGAAGTCACCTGGACCCGTACTCCAGCGCAGTGGAGCCATGACTTCTTCGAGAACCTGTTCAAGTACGAATGGGAACTGACCAAGAGTCCGGCCGGCGCGCATCAATGGGTGGCCAAGGATGCCGAGGCGGTCATTCCCGATGCGCACGACGCCTCGAAGAAGCACCGCCCGACCATGCTGACCACCGATCTGTCGCTGCGCATGGATCCCGCCTACGAAAAGATCTCGCGCCGCTTCCTGGCCGATCCGCAGGCGTTTGCCGATGCGTTCGCGCGCGCCTGGTTCAAGCTGACCCATCGCGACATGGGGCCGCGCGCGCGCTATCTGGGGCCGGAAGTGCCGGCCGAAGAGTTCATCTGGCAGGATCCGCTGCCGGCCGCAAAGCACCCGCTCATTGATGCCAGGGACGTGGCCACGCTGAAGCAGGCGATCGCCGCAAGCGGCCTGAGCGTCCCTGAACTGGTCTCCACGGCCTGGGCATCGGCCTCCACCTTCCGTGGCTCGGACAAGCGGGGCGGCGCCAATGGTGCGCGCATCCGCCTGGCACCGCAGAAGGACTGGCCGGTAAACCAGCCCGCCCGTCTGGCCAAGGTGCTGGCCGCGCTGGAAAAGGTGCAGAGCGGGTTCAATGCCGGCAGTGAAAGGCAGGTGTCGCTGGCCGACCTGATCGTGCTGGCCGGTGGCGTGGGCATTGAACAGGCCGCCAAGGCCGGTGGGTACGACATCAGCGTACCGTTCACTCCGGGCCGTACCGACGCCAGCCAGGAGCAGACCGACGTGGAATCGTTCGCGGTGCTGGAACCGGCTGCCGATGGGTTCCGCAACTACCTCAAGGGCGCCTACAGCGTTCCGGGCGAAGCGCTGCTGATCGACCGGGCGCAACTGCTGACGCTGACCGCCCCGGAGCTGACCGTGCTGGTCGGTGGCCTGCGCGTACTGGGTGCCAATGCCGATGGCAGCGCGCACGGCGTCTTCACCGATCGGCCCGGGACACTCAGCAACGACTTCTTCGTCAACCTGCTGGACATGGGCACGCAGTGGAAGGCCACCGGTCGTGAAACCTACGAAGGCCGCAGCCGCAACGACGGCGCCGCACGCTGGACCGCCACCCGTGCTGATCTGGTGTTTGGATCCAACGCGGTGCTGCGTGCGCTGGCAGAGGTCTATGGCAGTGCAGACGGCGAGAAGAAGTTCGTGCAGGACTTCGTCGCGGCGTGGACCCGGGTGATGGAGCTGGACCGCTACGACCTGCACGGCTGATCACCGGCAGGCCCGGCGCTGCTGTCGGAAGGCCCACCGGGCATGGCCCGGCGCTACCACTGAAGGGCTCGCCGGCATGGCCCGGCGCTGCCTTGGGGGCGTTCGCGTTACAGCGCGTCGATGTCGCCCAGCGCGCGGATCAGACGCCGCGCGCGCTTGTCCGGCTTGTGCTCCGGTGGCTGGAAGCCGTCGCGCGCGGCGATGCGCAGTGCGCGCTGCTCGGCGCGCCGTGCCTTCGAGGCCTCGCTCTCGGCATACAGCTGGTGCGCGACCGGGGCAGGCCCGCGCTGGTCGCTCAGGCCCATCACCTGGATCTCGAAATGCTCCTCGCCGCGATCGACCTGCAGGTGCTCACCCACGCGCACCGCGCGCGAGGACTTCGGCCGCTGACCGGCCACGCTGACCTTGCCGGTTTCGATGGCCTGCTTGGCCAGGCTGCGGGTCTTGAAGAAACGGGCCGCCCACAACCAGATGTCCAGACGGACACTGGGCGACAGCGGGGAAAGCTCAGGCATCGGCAGGTACTACTCCGTTCGCTTGTTCAGGGGACGCGGATTGTCGGGGTCGGTGCGGCAGCCGCTGCCCCCGATCAGGGTCGGTGCTCCGGCAGCGAGATCCTGGCGCTGGCTGCCGACCAGACATTCGGGGCGGTCGGTCGGCCGCACCTGGGTATCGCCCAGCCGGTCTCCCGACGAACATGCGGCCAACAGGCCGCCAATCAAGGCCAACGTCATCGACCTCACCTGCTGTCGTTGATGCATTGCCACATCCCGCGAACCGGCTTGGTGCTAGTGTGCGCCTCCCGGGATTCGATCACCACCCCATGGCCAAAGCGCCGCTTGACCTGACCGCCGGCCCGATCGGCCGCAATCTCCTGCTGTTCTCGCTGCCGATCCTGGCGGGCAACATCGCGCAGTCGCTGAACGGTTCGGTGAACGCGGTATGGGTCGGGCGCTTCCTCGGCGAAGCGGCACTGACCGCCACCGCGAACGCCAACAACATCATGTTCTTCCTGATCGGTTCGGTGTTCGGCTTCGGCATGGCCTCCACCATCCTGATCGGCCAGGCCATCGGTGCACGGGATATCGCCCAGGCACGGCGCGTGGTCGGCACCAGTGCCACGTTCTTCATCGGCCTGTCGGCGATCATCGCCATCGCCGGCTGGTTCATGGCCCATCCGCTGCTGGCGGCGATGGGCACGCCGGCGGCCTCGCTGCCACTGGCCGAGGCCTATCTGCGCATCATCTTCCTGGCAATGCCGACGTTGTATGCCTTTGCCTTCCTCAGCGCCGCGCTGCGCGGTGCCGGTGACTCGCGTACGCCGTTCCGCTTCCTGCTGCTGTCGGTGGTGCTGGACATCGCATTGAATCCGGTACTGATCTTCGGCATGGGGCCGTTCCCGGAGCTGGGCATCGCCGGTTCGGCCTGGGCCACGCTGGTGTCGCAGACCCTCTCGCTGGGCGGCCTGCTGCTGTACATGCGGCACAAGCGCCACACGCTGTGGCTGGGTCGCGCCGACATGCGCCTGTTCAAGCTGGACCTGACCATCCTCAAGGCACTGGTGGTCAAAGGCGTGCCGATGGGCCTGCAGATGGTGCTGATCTCGCTGTCGGTGATCCTGCTGATGACCATGGTCAACCAGTACGGCACCGAAACTGCAGCGGCCTATGGCGCCTCGTTGCAATTGTGGAACTACGTGCAGATGCCGGCGATGGCGATCGGCGCGGCCTGTTCCACGATGGCCGCACAGAACGTGGGTGCCCAGCAGTGGGATCGCGTCCGCGGCACCGCACGCAAGGGCGTGCTGTTCAATTTCCTGCTGACCGGTGCGTTGATCCTGCCGCTGGTGCTGCTGGACCAGTACTCGCTGGCCCTGTTCCTGCCGCAGGGCAGCGAGTCGCTGCAGATCGCGCGCCACCTCAACCATGTGGTGATTGGCTCGTTCCTGTTCTTCGGCGTGAGCTTCGTGATTTCCGGCGTGGTGCGCTCGACGGGTGCGGTGATTCCACCGCTGCTGATCCTGGCCGCGTCACTGTGGGGCGTGCGCGTTCCGTTCGCCGAACTGCTGCAGCCCTATTGGGGCGCAGATGCAATCTGGTGGAGTTTCCCGGTCAGTTCTCTGGTGTCGATGCTGCTGTCGCTGGCGTACTACCGCTGGGGGGGATGGCGCAAGGCGAAGATGATCAGCACACCCGCGAAGGCCGAGGCGATTGCCACACCGTCGGAGATTCCCGCCTGCCCGCCGTCACCGGTGGCGGACCCGGATGCCGTGACCCGGTAGCGCCGGGCATGGCCCGGTGCTACCGCTTGTTCTTCGCGGCGTTGTGCTTGGCCGCCGCGCGCATCAGGGTCTTGAACGCCGTGGCATCGGGCATGGTACCTTCATGGATGTCGATCGCGCGCCGCGTGTTGCCTTCCAGGCTGGCGTTGAACAGGCGCTTCGGGTCCGGCAAGGCCGCCCCCTGGGCGAAGGTCAGCTTCACTGCCTGCTTGTAGGTCTCACCGGTGCACAGGATGCCGTGATGCTCCCATACCGGTGTGCCCCGCCACTTCCAGGTTTCCTGCACCTCCGGCAGCGCTTCATGGATCAGCGCCCGAACGCGTGCCAGCGTTTCACCGCGCCAGTCACCCAGTTCCGCGATGCGCGCATCGATCAGTGCGGCCGCGGGTGTTCCGGCGTCGTCGGGGTTCGGTGCATGCGTGGTCATCGTGTGCTCTCGTCGGCGGAACGTCCGGAATGGCGGGCTTACATGCGTTCGCCGGGCAATGCAGCGGCCTGGCGGACCCACTCGAGGAACTGCGCTTCATCCAGCATGCCCTCCTGCGTGATGTGCAGGTAGCGGGTATCGGCGCTTCTGGACGGCTCCGGTGGCATCGGTTGCAGGGCCGCGCCGCGGAAGAACGCAACCTTGATGTAACGGGCGAAGCAATGGAAGCTGAGGAACCAGCCGGCATCGGCGGCCACCGCGTACATCGGCGAGTTCCACTTCACCGCCTTGTGCACGCCGGGCACGGCTTGGCCGATCAGTGCGTCGAGGCGTGCGCCGATGGGCTGCTTCCAGTCCGGCATGGCGGCGATGTACGCCTGCACCGGCGCATCACCCTCGCCCTTGGCGATCTGCGGATTTCCCCCGGACAGGAGCCTGGGTGCAGTGGAAGGTGCGGCTCGCTTGGAAGGCATCGCACGGCGCATGCATGGGAATGAAGCCGCAGACTAGCGCCATCGGCAGCCTGCGGTCACGGCGCACTGCGCCATCGCTTCAGTCCGCCAGCGAGGCCAGGAACTGGCGCCATTCGGGCAGCTGTCGTTGGCGTTGAAGCGAGCGCATCAGGAGCGCCATCACCACACCGAACAGGCCGCCCGCCAGCAATCCGGCACCCAGCAGCAGGCCGAGTGGACGCTCACCGCCCTGCCACAGCAGCAGCCACATCAGGGCGCACCAGAACAGGCCGAACAGCAGCCCCTGCACCAGCGCGTTGATGCGGAAACCGGCCAGGATCGGCGGCGGCACAGCGACGCCCATCCGCCACAGCATCCGATGCAGCAACGGTGCGGACTGCGCGCGCGGCAGCCCCTTGTCGTCCAGCAGACGAAGCGCCGCGCGGATGCGGTCGGGATAGCGCAGGTCGTTCTTGTTCATCGCACGAACCTAGCGGATGCAGGAGCACAAACGCAAACGGCCGCCCGAAGGCGGCCGTCGCGGCAACAACCGGAGTTGTCTATCAGGCCTTTTCGGCCAGACGGGCAGCCTTGGCCTGCGCAGCGGCAGCCAGGTCTTCCTTGATGCGGGCAGCCTTGCCTTCCAGGCCACGCAGGTAGTACAGCTTGCCGGCGCGGACCTTGCCGCGGCGCTTCACTTCGACCGAGTCGATGATGGCGCTGTGGGTCTGGAAGACGCGCTCGACGCCGTAGCCGTGCGAGATCTTGCGGACGGTGAACGAGGAGTTCAGGCCGGCATTCTTGGTGCCGATCACAACGCCTTCGTAGGCCTGCACGCGCTCACGGTTGCCTTCCTTCACCTTCACGTTGACGACAACGGTGTCGCCCTGGCTGAACTTCGGCAGTTCGCGGGTGATCTGGGCGGATTCGAATTCCGCGACGATGGACTTGTTCAGCTTGCTCATGGGTTACACCGATTCTTGTTCGGGTGGGCGTGTCGATTCGACAACATAGGCTCATGCAGTCACCGGACTGTGCTGCACGTTTGTTTTGGGTACTGCGCACGCCAGCCGGGGCCGGCGGGAATTGGCCATGATAGCCGATAACGCCAGCCCTGCGCTAGGGGCTGGCCTTTTGTTTCCGGGCCTGACGGCCCTGCTCCAGCAGTTTGCGGTCGGTCTTGCCCAGCGCCTGTTCATCCAGCAGGTCCGGGCGCCGCTGGGCGGTACGGACCAGGGACTGCTGGCGGCGCCAGGCGGCGATGGCCGCGTGGTTGCCCGAGCGCAGCACCTCCGGCACGTCCCCCAGCGGGTGCTGGGCCGGCTGGCTGTAATGCGGGCAGTCGAGCAGGCCGAGGTCGCCCTCGAAGCTGTCCTGTGCCGCCGATTCAGCGTCGTTCAGGGCCCCCTCCTGCAGGCGGGCCACGGCGTCGATGATGACCGCTGCGCCCAGCTCGCCGCCGGACAGCACGTAGTCGCCGAGGGAAATCTCCTCGTCGACATTGGCTTCCAGGAAGCGCTCGTCGATGCCTTCGTAGCGCCCACAGAGCAGGACCATGCGCGGCAGCGCCGCCAGTTCACGGACCTTGGCCTGGGTCAACGGCGCCCCCTGCGGGCTGAGGTAGATCACCCTGGCCGGGGTCGGATCGGCATTGCGGATCGCCTGCAGGCAGGCCTGCAGCGGTTCGATCAGCATCACCATGCCCGGGCCACCGCCGAAGGGACGGTCGTCCACCCGGCGGTAGTTGCCTTCGGCGTAATCACGGGGATTCCAGCCGTGAAGGCTGAACAACCCTTTCTCCTGCGCGCGTCCGACCACGCCCAGTCCAGCAGACTGGGCGAGGAACTCGGGGAACAGGGTGATGACGTCGAAACGCATGCTCAGAACTCGGGATCCCAGTCGACCACGACCAGGTTCGCCTCGAAGTCCACCGAAACGACGAAGTCCGGCAGCACGAACGGGATCATCCGCTCGCGGTCGCCACGGACCACCACCACGTCGTTGGCACCGGTGCTGAACAGGTGCGAGACCTGGCCCAGGGCAACGCCCTCGGTCGTCTTCACGTCCAGGCCTTCCAGGTCGACCCAGTAATATTCATCCGGATTCGGCGGCGGCAGCGCGCTGCGCGGCACGTAGATCTCGGTGCCACGCATGGCTTCGACCGCGTCACGGTCCTCGACGCCGGGGAAACGCGCGACCAGGTGCTTGCCGCTGTCGCGACCCCGCACACCTTCAATCGTGGTTTCCACGCCGGACGGACTGCGCACGATCCATGGCTGGTAACGGAAAATGGCGGAACGTGGCTCGGTCCAGGACTCGAGCTTGATCTCGCCGCGCACACCAAAAGCGCCGACAATCCTGCCCAGCAGGATGCGGCGCTCGATATCTTTCATCTGCTTCAACCAGGAGGGCCACGCCGGAGCGTGGCCCGTCAGGATCAGGCCGCAGCGGCCTGGGACTTGGTCGCTTCCTTGATCAGGTTGCGGACCTTGTCGGTCGGCTGGGCGCCGTTCTTGACCCAATGGTCAACGCGGGCCAGATCCAGCTCGATGCGCTTCTCGGCGCCCTGGGCGACCGGGTTGTAGAAGCCAACGCGCTCGATGTTGCGGCCGTCGCGCGCGCTGCGCACGTCGGTGACGATGATGTGGTAGAACGGACGCTTCTTGGCGCCGCCGCGGGTCAGTCGAATCTTGACCATGGTGTGTTTTCCTATTGCCCAGTCGCCAGGATGGCGAGGTAAGCGGGCGATTATAGCGGCAGAGCGTGGCCGAGCCAACCCCACGCGTCACGGTAGCGCCGGGCCATGCATCCGTTCAGGAAAGCGGCTGCCAGGGCACACCGGCCAGTACCGCCCTGCCCTGTTCAGCCAACGCCAGCGAGCCACCCAGGGCCCGCCCATCAATGCTCTGCAGCGCCCAGAGTCCGCTGGCGTTGCAGGCAAACGCAGCCTGCACGCCTTGCAACGCGCCTGCCGGCAAGGGCCGGCACACCTGCGGTCCGTTCCAATGCGCACGCAGCAGGGCCTCTGCGGTACCCCGCAGCGCGGCGGCGCGTGGCCAGATCAGCTGGTGCCCATCATGCACGGCCACGTTCCAGGTCGTGCCCTCGCTGACGTGCCCCTGCGTGTCCACGAAAAGCGCGTCGTCAAACCCGTCGGCCATCGCCGCGCGCCGCTGCGCGAACAGGCCGAACGTGCCGACGTGCTTGATCTGCGGCAGCTCCCGCTGCCAGGTGACGCTGCGCACGCGGCGCGGCGTGGACAGCGATACCGGCGCGGATACCGCCACCAGCACATCGACCGCCACGCGGGCCAGTGGATCGCGGAAGTCGAAGTGACGCGAGAACACCGTCACCCGCAGCGAGGCGTCGGCAAGACCGGCCCTCTTCAGCGCCTGCGCCATCCAGCCCCGCACCTGCGCCGTGTCCAGCTCGCTGCCGAACAGGTCTCGTGTGGCCTGCGACAGTCGAGCCAGATGCAGGTCCAATCCCTGCACTGCTCCGCCACGCACCTGCAGCGAGGTGAAGTGACCGTAATTCACCAGCGCCGGCAGCAGATCCTCCACCTGCGCCGGCTGGCCGTTGCAGGTCAGCATCATCGCAGCAGCGCCTGCGCCTGTTCCCACATGCCGCGCAGCACGTCAGCGGCCGGCCGCGCCGGTGCCATCCACGCCGACTGCCCGGCCCAGGCCTGCATCGCCGCCAGCCGGTTCTCGCGTGTGGCCTGCGCGCGCATCGGCCCGGTCAGTCCACGCTGTACCGGGTACGGGCGCGGAGCCGGCGCACCGGCCGCCGCAGCGGCGCGTACATAGGGCGTTGCCAGGCCGCGGCCCAGTCGGCCACTGAACGCACGCGTCGGCCAGGTATCCTCCGGTTCCGTGATCGCCAGCGCGTCGGCCCAGGCCGGCGCCAGTGCTGCCTCCGGTGTGCGCAGGAACGCGGTGCCGATCTGCACCGCGCTGGCACCCAGCGTCAATGCCGCGGCGATGCCACGCCCGTCGGCGATGCCACCGGCCGCGATCACCGGAATTTGAAGATGGTCCGCAAGCCGCGGCAGCAGTGCGAACAGGCCGACCAACTGGCGTTCGGCCAGCGCCGGATCGAAGGCCCCGCGATGGCCACCGGCTTCAGCCCCCTGTGCCACCACCGCATCGGCCCCGGCGTCCTGTGCAGCCCGCGCTTCGGCCAGCGTGGTGGCACAGGCGATCCAGGCAATGCCGGCGTCCTTCAACCGCTGCACATGCGCGGGGGAAAGCACGCCCATGATGGTCGAGGCCACCGCCGGGCGCGCGGCCAGCAACGCAGCGAACTGGTCCTCGAAATCGGCTGGCGTGGCATCGGCCGCACTGGCCGGCACCTCCGGTCCCCACTGCGCGAGGAAGGCACGGCTGGCGGATTCGGCGACCACGTCGCGCGTCGGCGCCGGGTCCGGCAACCACAGGTTCACCTGCGCCGGGCCGGTGGAGATGGCCCGGAACTCATCCATCCACCGCCCGATATCGGCGGCCGAGGAGAGCACCGCGCCCATTGCGCCCATGCTGCCGGCATTGGCCAGCGCCGCCGACAACGGCACCGGACAGGCACCGGCCATGGGGGCGAGGAGGATCGGAAGCTGCAATGAAAAACGCCGACAGAAGGCGTCGGCGCGTTCAAGAATCGGCGATGCGTTCACGCGACATACCTGCGGGAGAGGTCGCCGCCCAGCATACGCCAGTCGTTGCAGGCGGGGTCGGATCCGAACAGGTTCCGCCCCCGATGTTGATCAACGGAACGGCATGCCGCGGCCACCCATGGCGCCCATCATGCCTTTCATGCTGCGCATCATGCCCTTCATGCCGCCGCCGGCCATCTTGCTCATCATCTTTTCCATCTGCATGTACTGCTTCATGAGCTTGTTGACGTCGGCCGGAGTCACGCCCGAGCCCTTGGCGATGCGCGCGCGGCGCGAGCCGTTGAGCAGGTTCGGATTGCGCCGTTCCTTCTTGGTCATCGAACTGATGATGGCGATCATGCGTGGCACTTCCTTGCCCTGGCTGACCTGCTGCTTGAGGTGGTCCGGGATGTTGCCCAGGCCCGGCAGCTTGTCCATCAGGCCGCCGATGCCGCCCATGTTCTGCATCTGCTCCAGCTGGTCGCGCATGTCGTTCAGGTCGAACTTCTTGCCCTTGGCGACCTTCTCGGCCAGCTTGGCCGCCTTGTCCTTGTCGACCTGCTGCTCTACCTGCTCGACCAGCGACAGCACATCGCCCATGTCCAGGATGCGGCTGGCGATGCGGTCCGGATGGAACACATCCAGGCCGTCCGGCTTTTCGCTGACACCGACGAACTTGATCGGCTTGCCGGTGATGTAGCGCACACTCAGGGCGGCACCGCCACGGGCGTCACCGTCGGTCTTGGTCAGCACCACGCCGGTCAGCGGCAGCGCATCCCCGAAGGCCTTGGCGGTGTTGGCCGCGTCCTGGCCGGTCATGGCATCGACCACGAACAGAGTCTCGGCCGGGTTGACCGCTGCGTGCAGGGCCTTGATCTCGGCCATCATCGCTTCGTCGATGGCCAGGCGGCCGGCGGTATCGACCAGCAGCACGTCGACGAACGACTTGCGCGCATCGTCGATGGCGGCGCGGACGATGGCTTCCGGCTTCTGGTCGGCGCTGGACGGGAAGAACAGCACGCCGACCTGTTCGGCCAGGGTCTTCAGCTGCTCGATCGCCGCCGGACGGTAGACGTCGGCCGAGACCACCATCACCTTCTTCTTGCGCTTTTCCTTCAGGTGCTTGGCCAGCTTGCCCACGGTCGTGGTCTTGCCGGCGCCCTGCAGGCCCGCCATCAGGATGATGGCCGGCGCCGGCACGTTGAGGTTCAGGTCGCTGGCTTCAGCGCCCATCACCGCGGTCAGCTCGTCGCGGACGACCTTGATCAGCGCCTGGCCGGGGGTCAGCGACTTCAACACTTCCTGGCCAACGGCGCGCACCTTGATGCGCTCGATCAGCGCCTGTACCACCGGCAGCGCGACATCGGCCTCGAGCAGCGCGATGCGGACCTCGCGGGTGGCCTCGCGGATGTTCTCCTCGGTCAGGCGGCCACGGCCGCGCAGGCGCTCGATGGTGCCGGAAAGGCGCTGGGTCAGGGACTCGAACATGCGGTGCGACCTGTCTGAAAACGGGGGACAATAAGGCACACAGTATAGCCGGTCCGCCCCTGCTCCCGGGCTGCGACACGGCGGCCGTCGCCAGCACCCCGGGGGTATGCGAAACTGCCACGATGACAATCGTTCTCATCGCCGTCCTGCTCTACCTGGCCGCCAGCGTCCTGCTGGTGCGCGCGCTCGGCCGCGATGGTGCCGTAGGTTCGCCCGCCTGGCTGTGGCCGGCGCTGCCAGCCATCGTGCTGCATGGCGGCTATCACGTGATGGTGGCGATGCGCACGAACGGCGGGCCGGACATGCATTTCTTCGCGGCGCTGTCGCTGGTCGGCCTGGGCATGGCCTGGCTGACGTCGCTGGTGGGTGCACGCGGCCGCATGTCCGCGCTGGGCGTGGTGGTGTTTCCGCTCGCGGCACTGTTGCTGCTGGCCTATCACGGCTATGGCCACGAGCCGAGCAAGGTGCTGGGCTGGCGGTTGGCCAGCCATGCCTGGCTGGCCCTGCTGGCCTACGCCACGCTGAGCATCGCGGCATTGCTGGCGATCATGCTGTGGCTGCAGGAACGCGCGCTGCGCCGCCGCGAATTCCGGCCCTGGCTGCGCGCCCTGCCCCCGCTGGCCGATCTGGAAGCGCTGCTGTTCCGGGTCATCGCGGTGGGCTTCGCCCTGCTCACGCTGACCCTGGTCACCGGCGTCCTGTTCGTCGATGACCTGCTTGCACAGAAGCTGGTGCACAAGACCGTACTGAGCGTGCTGTCGTGGATCGTTTTCGGCGTGCTGCTGATCGGCCGCCGCCGCTACGGCTGGCGCGGGGTGAAGGCGGTGCACTGGACATTGACGGCCATGCTGTTGCTGCTGCTGGCCTTCTTCGGCAGCCAGTTCGCTATCGTGGGGTTGTTCGCCCACCCCCGTTCACCGTATCACCGGCCCGCGGGGCAGGGCCCGGCGGCGCAGAGCAGTAGCGCCGGGCCATGCGCGGCGAGCGAGGCGTGCCTACAGGCCGTACCGCTCGATCACGTCCAGATGCGGCTGGCGATCCTGGTCGCAGGCTTCGGCCAGGCGCAGCCAGCACAGCGGATGTGCCCAGCCGGCGGTGGCCTGCTGCAGGAACCGGTGCAGCGCGAGCGGTGCGTGATCCTGAGGCTGGGCGATGGTGAACAGCAGCCCCGGCAGCGTGCCATCCTCGGCCTCCGGGTCGGTCACGGTGTAGTCGGGGCGGCTGTGGGCCCAGATTTTCCAGCCCTGCGCCTCAACCGCCTCGACCAGGGCATTCCAGGCGTCCTCACCCGGATGGGCGCCGTCGATCAGCCAGCTGCGGGCGAAGCCGCCCCGCTCCAGCACATGCACCTGTGCGTAGGTCGGGATGAAGTGCTCGCGTGCCTCCTCGTCTTCCGGTGCCGGATGCACCAGCGCTGCGTCGAACACCACCCAGTCACCCACCTGCTGGGCGCGGTTGGCCGGCGCGTTCTCGACGATGCGGGCGGTCACCGGGCCACTGCGCCGGGCGTAGTACTCCATCGGCTCGCCCTCTTCCTCGCTGCGGATGATCACCCAGCCCCACGGCTCTTCGACCACACCCTCGGTGCTGGACAGTTCCATGCCGATCGCCGCCGCCGACCGCCGCACGGCGTCCCAGTCATGCGCGGCGCTGGCGGCACTCATGTGGTCCCAATGCGCGGCATTGGGCTCCTCCAGCAGTTCGATCAGCTGCGCGTAGCAGGCCTGGGCATCGCTGAAGCGTCCGGTCTCCATGTACATGCGGGCCAGCGTGCCACGCGCGCCATGCGATCCCGGCGACAGCTCCAGCAGTGCCGTTGCCGCCTGCTCCAACGCCGGCCAGTCGGACACCCGGCGCGCGCGCTGCACCTCGCACCAGTGGGCGAACACCGGCACGCTGTCGCGGAAGACATCCGCCAACCGGCGCAGGCCGGCGTCATCGCCCTGTTCGGCCAGCCACCGCATCAGCGTGTAGGCCGCGGCACCATCGTGCTGCGGATGCGCCGCCACGAAGTCCCACAGCAGTGCGCGTGCTTCGGCCTGCGCGCCGCAGGCATTGAGCGCCGAAGCCGCCGTGTCGGCCAACGGCTCATCATCGGGACACTGTGCGTGGGCCTGCAGCAACCATTGCGCCTCCTGCTCGGGATCGCGCGAGTGGTTCTGCTCCCCGCGCGCTTCCAGCCACGCCAGCAGCTCCGTGGCCGGCACCGGCAACGGCGCGACCTCCGGCAGGCTTGCCACGCGTGCAGCCAGGGCGGCCACCAGCGCGGACGCGCCGCGGTCCTGGCGCAGCTGCGGAAGGTGGGCACGGGCCAGGCCCAGCTGCCGCTGCGCCACCCAGCGCGCGCCCCGCTGCAGCGCCAGCTCCAGGCTGAGTGCAGCCACCTCGATCAACAGCCGGTGCGAACCGACGCGGGCGAAATGTTCGATGATGGTGTTGAAGCGCGTACCCAGGTCCCAGGTGTTGCGCGCCGGATCGCGCCGGCACAACGCGGCGGCGGTGTTCGCCCACAGTCGCCAGTAGTTCGGCGTCAGCTCGCTCCACGGCACCATCTGCTGCAGCGCTTCTTCGTCGCGGCCCAGCTGTGCCAGCGCCCAGGCCTTGGACAGGCGGCGCGGCACGGTGCAGTTGGCCGGCTCATACTCGCCCGAAGCGACCACCTCGGCCTCCCGCTTTTCGATCAGCGCCAGCGCTTCCTCAGCGCGGCCCAGGCCCAGAAGGATCTTGATCTGCATCTCCGGGAAGCTGTCGAACACCTCCTTGCCGCAGGCCTCGATCGCGTCGGCCTGTGCCTGCAGGTAATCCAGCGCCTCCTGGCCCCGATCGTCGTCCAGCAGCGCGTCCGCCTTCTCGCAGCTCAGGCACTGGAAGCAGGCCCAGCTCGGATCGATGCGTGCCAGGGTCTCGTCGCAGACCTCGACCCGTTCGGGCACCCAGCCGGGGCCGTCGATGTTGCCGTAGCAGGCGGCCAGATCCTGGGTCACGCAGATCGACTGCGGGCACTCCAGGGTGTCCTCGCGATGCGCACGCTCGAACAGCGCGACCGCCTCGCCCAGTGCACTTTCACCTTCGACGCGGTTGCCCACGCGGTTGCGCAGCGCCCAGTGGCCGACGTAGACATCGACCCAGGGATTGTCCAGCGCCTTGCCCAGCGCACGCGCCTCGGGCAACAGCGCATCGACGCGGTCGACCTGCAGCTCGCTGACGTCGTCTGCAAGGCGGTTCAGCAGGTGCGCGTTCTGCGCCTGCCCGGCCTGGCGCAGGTCGCCCTGCAGTTTTTCTACCCAGTTCCAGATGTCCATGAGGGGATTACGTGCTCCTGTCTAGCGAAGGCTGGATGAGAGCGGGCGTCAGCGCAGCATCTGCTGCAGCGCGCCCGCGATGTCGGTGAAGGCTCCATTGAGGTCGGGGCCTGCGGTTGCCGTCGTCCGCGCCAGGGGCCTGCCCTGCGCGGCGACGATGATCTTCAGGGAGCGCAGCAGGCGTGCGGCCGCTTCGGCCTGCGGGTGGCCTTCGCGCTGTGCGCGCAGCAGCGTCTGCACTGCGGTGTTGTCGAGGTTGAGATACAGCCGCGACGGTGCACGCGATTCGATGCGTGCAGTGAACTGGCGGGCCAGCCGCAGCGCGGCCATCGACACACGCTTGTCGTTCTCGTCGTCCTCCAGCCGCTGCTTCAGTTCGGCCTCGCGGTCGGGCACCACCACCACCGGCAGTGCCTCCGGACTGAAGCGCGCCGGCAGCAGCTGCTCACCATCGCCCAACTGCTCACGCAGCCAGGCCAGCTGCGCCTCATCGAGGCTGTCATCGGTACGGAACAGCGCGCGGTTGCCCTGCTCGGTGCCCAGTTCCACCAGGCGCAGGCCCTTGGCCTGGGCCCAGCGACGCAGGAACGGAACCACCGCATAACGATGGCCATGCGCGACCGGCACCCCCATCGCACGGAACAGCATCTCTTCGAAACCGCCACCGTTGTCGAGGATCACATGCACGGCGCCGCGTGCCGGCAGCGCGCTGGCCGGCAGATCGCCCTGCGAGGTCGGCACGCGCACGTGCTCCACCAGCAGTTCGAACAGGCGGTCATCACACAGCGCCGCGCCCAGCAGCGCTTCGTTGTGGCGGGCCAGCACCCGGCGCCAGGCTTCAGGCTGCTGCCGTGCGACCTCGGCCAGGCCATCGATCAACGCTTCCAGCAGGGCGTGCTGCACGGCGCGGTAATGATCATCGCGCTGCAGATCCTCACGACTGGCGGTGGGCGTCAGCCGTGAGGACTCGATCACGCCACCGATGAAGCCGGCCCAGGGCGGCAGCAGGTCACGTGCATCGTCGTCCAGCAGCATGCCGCGCACGAACACCGACAGATTGCGGTTGTCACTGGTGCCATAGGTGGCGCCATCCTGCACCCACAACAGGCCCGTGGCGTCGCTGACGCCATCGGCGCGCAGCGGCAGGGTGACGATGGGCTCGAAGTCATGCTCGAAACGCGCGGCGAACTGCAGGGACTGCCGGCGCGCCTGCACCGGGTGCAGCGCGACCTCGCCCTGCGCCCGCCACGGCGGCGGCTCCGGATTGATCGCCGAGGTGGCGGCACCGATGAAGATTGGTTCGGACAGCAGCGCGCAGTACCGCCCCAGCACCTCGTGCAGGCGTGCTTCGTTGGCCAGCGGCAGGAAGTCGGGGTGCAGTTCCAGCTCCACTTCGGTTCCGATCTCGCGCGCGGGCACTTCGCTGACCGTGTACTGCTCGGCATTGCTGGACACGTACAGATGGCCGAGTTCCGGCGTCTGGTAGGAGGTGGTGCGAACGCTGACCCGACGCGCCAGCACGAAGGCGGACAGGAAGCCGAGACCGAACATGCCGATCAGGCCATCCTCGTCGGCGCCGCCCTGGCGCAGGCCACGGGTGTAGCCGACACCGACGGTCGCCAGGTAATCGTGGATCTCCTGGCGGGTCAGGCCCGCCCCGGTATCGCTGATGCGCAGCACGCCGGCGGTGGCGTCGACCTGGACGGAGATCCGGGAAGGCACGTCCATGCCCGGCTGCTCGATGCGACGGCGGATGATCGAGTCATGCGCGTTCTGCACCAGCTCGCGCAGGGCCACCATCGGCGTGGAGTACAGGTGCTTGCCCAGCACCGTCATCAGTCCATTGAGGTCGACGCCCGCACGGCGGATTTCGGCGGCGGGGGCGGTAAGCGCGGGGTCCTGCATGTAATCGTTTACTCCTGGGCGCGGAAAGGCGCCACAGGGCGCCTTCGTCGAGCGGGAAAAACTAGCACAGCGAGGCTGACCGTAGCCGCATCTGACGTCTGCAGGGTCTGGCCCATGCCCGGCGGTCCTTCGCCGGTGAAGCAGACGCGCGGGGCCGGCTCAACAGGATCGCGGCCGCCGGCGCGCCTCCGATGGAATCACGCTGCGTCGATCGCCTCGGACAGGCGCTCCACGGCGATCACCTCCATGCCCTTGACCGAGCCCCCCTTGGGCGCATTGGCCTTCGGCACGATCGCACGCCTGAAACCATGGGTGGCCGCCTCGCGCAGCCGGTCCTCACCATTGGGCACCGGGCGGATCTCGCCGGACAGGCCCACTTCGCCGAAGGCGATGGTCTTCTCGGCCAACGGCCGGTCCTGCAGCGACGACAGCACCGCCAGCAGCACCGGGAGGTCGGCGGCCGTCTCCTGCACGCGGATGCCGCCGACGACATTGACGAACACATCCTGGTCGCCCACCAGCACACCGCCGTGCCGGTGCAGCACCGCCAGCAGCATGGCCAGACGGTTCTGCTCCAGGCCTACGGCGACACGGCGCGGGTTGGACAGCGGCGACGCATCGACCAGCGCCTGTACCTCCACCAGCAGCGGACGGGTTCCTTCACGGGTCACCATCACGCAGCTGCCGGGCTGATGCGTACTGCCACCGGACAGGAAGATGGCCGACGGATTGGAGACCTCCTTCAGGCCCTTGTCGCCCATGGCGAACACGCCCAGCTCGTTGACCGCGCCGAAACGGTTCTTGAACGCACGCAGCAGCCGGAAGCGGCTGCCGCTTTCGCCTTCGAAGTACAGCACCGCATCGACCATGTGTTCCAGCACACGCGGGCCGGCGATGCCACCTTCCTTGGTGACGTGGCCGACCAGGAACACGGCGGTGCCGGTTTCCTTGGCGAAACGCACCAGCCGTGCGGCACTCTCGCGTACCTGGCTGACCGACCCCGGTGCGGCGGTCAGGCTTTCCGTCCACAGCGTCTGCACCGAGTCGGCCACGATCAGGCGCGGGCCGGCCTTGGCCGCGTGCTGGAGGATGGACTCGACGCCGGTTTCAGCGAGCGCGTTGACGCCATCCAGGGGCAGTTCCAGCCGATGCGCGCGACCGGCCACCTGGGCCAAAGACTCCTCGCCGGTGACGTAGAGCACCGGCAGCTCGGCCGCCATCCTGGCGACCGCCTGCAGCAGCAGGGTCGACTTGCCGATGCCGGGATCGCCGCCGACCAGCACCACCGCCCCCTCCACCAGGCCGCCGCCGAGCACGCGGTCGAACTCGCCGATGCCGGTGCTGACCCGGCGATGCTCGGTCTGCTCCACGTCCTTCAGGGCGGTGATCTTCGGCGGATCGACCTTGCCCGCCCAGCCGGCCCGCCGCGATGCCGGCGCCTTGGCCGCCGCCGCGCTTTCCAGGACGATTTCCGACAGCGAATTCCAGGCATTGCACTCGGTGCACTGGCCCTGCCATTTGCTGTACTCGGCGCCGCATTCATTGCAGACGTAGGCGGTGCGGGCTTTTGCCATCTGGGAATTTCCTGCGGCGGGGACGGGCGTGGCAGGATAGCCGAGCCCGGTCGCAGGTGCTGCGACCGCTCAAGTACCGCCCACCTGCGCCGATAGGGGTCGCGGGCGTGCGCCTTGCGGGCGCCCCTCCCTTTCCCACTGGATTCAACATGACTGGAAGTTACAGTCAGAGCCTGGTCGCCATCTCTCTGCTGGTGGCCATTCTTGCTTCGTACACGGCCCTGGACATGGCCGGGCGTGTCGCCAGCGCGCAGGGACGCGTCGCCCGCTGGTGGCTGGCTGGTGGCGCCGCCGCGATGGGCCTGGGCATCTGGTCGATGCACTTCATCGGCATGCTGGCGTTCGACCTGCCGATCCCGATCGGTTACGACCTGGCCATCACCCTCTACTCCCTGGCCGTGTCGATCGGCGCATCGGCCTATGCGCTGTGGCTGGTCTCCCGCCCCAGCCTGCCGCGACGGCGGCTGCTGGCCGGTGCGGTGCTGATGGGCACCGGCATCGCCGCCATGCATTACCTGGGCATGGCCGCCATGCGCATGCAGCCTGGCATCGACTACCACCCAGGATGGTTCGCGACATCGATCGTGGTGGCCATCGGCGCAGCCGGCGCTGCGCTGTGGATCGCCTTCCGCCTGCGCACCGAGCAGCGCAACACGCTGCGCCTGCGCCTGCTCGCCTCGCTGGTGATGGGGCTGGCCATCGTCGGCATGCATTACACCGGCATGGCGGCCGCACGCTTCGCGGACGGCAGCATCTGCGGTGCCGTGGTCAACGGCGGCATCGATGCCCGCTGGCTGGCGGTACTGGTCATCGTCACCACCGTAGCGACGCTTGGCATCGCGCTGGTGGCCTCCCTGTTCGATCGCCAGATGCGGGTCCGCACCGGGCTGCTGGCCGATTCGCTCGCGCACGCCAACAACCGGCTGATCCAGGCCGCGCTGCACGACCCGCTGACCCAGCTGCCCAACCGCATGCTGCTGCAGGACCGCATCGAACAGGCCATCGAGAAGGCCTGCCGGCACCAGCACGCGGTGGCCGTGATGTTCTGCGATCTTGACGGATTCAAGGCGGTCAACGACGCCTACGGTCATCAACTGGGTGATCGCCTGCTGGTCGCCGTCGCGCAACGCATCGGCGGCCTGCTGCGACCGCAGGACACCTTCGCGCGCCTGGGCGGGGACGAATTCGTGATCGTGCTGGCGATCGACATCCCGGATGACGCCGTGGTCGTCGCAGAGCGCATCATCGCCGCGGCCAGCGAGCCTTTCATTCTCGACGCGGCAGAGCTGCAGGTCAGCGCCAGCCTCGGCATCGCCCTGTACCCGGATGACGCCGGCAACGAACGCGAGCTGATGGCCCACGCCGATGCAGCCATGTACCACACCAAGGACACCGGCCGGAACGGCTACACGTTCTTCACCCCCTCGATGCAGCTCAGTGCAAACCGCCAGCTGCGGCTGCTGCAGGATCTGCGCAAGGCCATCGCCCGGGACGAACTGGTGCTGCACTACCAGCCGAAATTTCCCGCCGCCGATGCCCCCGCCAGCGGCGCCGAAGCGCTGCTGCGCTGGCAGCACCCGGAACTGGGCCTGCTGGCACCGGACGTGTTCATCCCGATCGCCGAGCGCAGCGGGCTGATCCTGCCGATCGGTGACTGGGTGCTGGATCGCGCCTGCGCCCAGCTGCGTGCGTGGCATGATGCCGGCCATCGCGGCTGGACGATGGCGGTCAACCTGTCTCCCCTGCAGTTCGCCTCGCCGACGCTGCTGGCCAGCGTGCGTGCGGCACTGGAACGACACGCCATCGATCCGCCTCTGCTGACGCTTGAGATCACCGAAACGACTGCGATGAAGAATGTCGACGCGAGCCTGGCGATTCTCAACGATCTCACCGCGATGGGCGTGCACATCGCCATCGACGATTTCGGCACCGGCTATTCCAGCCTGCTCTACCTCAAGCGCATGCCGGCCACCGAGCTGAAGATCGACCGGGCCTTCGTGCACGACCTGGAACGCAATGCCGAAGACGCCGCGATCGTCTCCTCGATCATCGCCCTGGGCCGTACGCTGCAGTTGCAGGTGGTGGCCGAGGGCGTGGAGACCCAGGCCCAGCGCGAGTACCTGAGCGAACTGGGCTGCGACCAGCTGCAGGGCTACCACCTGGGTCGGCCGATGGATGCCGAGGAGTTCCTGCGCAAGGTGGGGTGAGGCCCGTCGTGCGAGGTCGGAGCCCTCGCCTGCGACATGGGGTCCGACCCCATCCACCCGACAACAGAAAGGCCGCCCGGGGGCGGCCTTTCTGCGTGGCAACGTCGCGGGGACGTCAGTGCATCATATGCACGTTCATGTTGTGCATGACCCACAGGGTGCCGACCACGATGATGCCGATCACCACGATGGTGAAGGCAGCAGCGTTGACGTTCCAGCGGCTCTCCGAGGAGCGGTCCAGGTGCAGGAAGAACACCAGGTGGACCAGCATCTGCAGCACGGCGGTGATCGCGATCACCACACCGTTGACGGTGCGGGAGAAGTCGCCCGACATCACCATCCAGAACGGGATGACGGTCAGCACCACTGCCAGCACGAAGCCGATCAGGTACGACTTCACGCTGCCGTGGCTTTCGCCACCGGTGCCATGATCGTGTGCGTGGTTGTCATGTGCCATTACAGCGCTCCATTGAGGTAGACGACGGAGAACACGCCGATCCAGATCAGGTCCAGGAAGTGCCAGAACAGGCTCAGGCACGCCATGCGGGTCTTGTTGGTCGGGGTCAGGCCGTACTTCTTCAGCTGCACGAACATCACCAGCAGCCACAACAGGCCGGCGCTGACGTGCAGGCCGTGGGTACCGACCAGGGCGAAGAACGCCGACAGGAAGGCACTGCGGTCCGGACCATAGCCCTGGTGGATCAGGTGCTGGAATTCCCACACTTCCATGCACATGAAGCCGAAGCCCAGCAGCCAGGTGATTGCCAGCCACAGGTACATCTGGCCCACCTGCTTGCGGTGCAGGGCGATCATGCCCAGACCGAAGGTCAGCGAGGAGGTCAGCAGCAGCGCGGTTTCCCAGGCCACGAACGACAGTTCGAACAGGTCCTTCGGACCGGGGCCACCATCGGTGCCGCCGGCCAGCACCACATAGGTGGCGAACAGCGACGCGAAGATGAGGCAGTCGCTCATCAGGTACACCCAGAAACCGAAGACGGTGTTGCCGCCGGTGTCGTGATGCTCGTGGTCGTCATGGCCATGGGCCGCCGCATGCGCGGCGTGCCCGTGGCTCAGGGTCGAGGTATTGGTGCTCATGCCTTCAGCTCCGACTTCACCAGGCCCTGGGCTTCCAGGTGCTTGCGGTGTTCGTTCTCGATGCGTTCCACCTCGGCGGCCGGGACCCAGTAGTCCACGTCCTGGTCGAAGGTGCGGTAGATGAACGTGGCGATCATGCCGACGAAGCCGACGATGGCCAGCCACCAGATGTGCCAGATCATCGCGAAGCCGAACACCAGGCTGAAGGCACCGATGACAACACCCGTGCCGGTATTGCGCGGCATGTGGATGTCGGTGTACTTCGCCGGCTTCGGCCAGGCCTCACCGCGCTGCTTGCGCTCCCAGAAATCGTCCAGCTCGGTGACGTCCGGCAGCGTGGCGAAGTTGTAGAACGCCGGCGGCGAAGAGGTTTCCCACTCCAGCGTACGGGCATCCCACGGATCGCCGGTCAGGTCGACGGTCTTCTTGCGGTCGCGGATCGACACGGCCACCTGGATGATCTGGCACAGGATGCCGGCACCGACGATGAAGGCACCTGCAGCAGCAACCAGCAGCAGCGGCTCATAGGCCGGATTGACCGTGCTCTGCAGGCGACGGGTCATGCCCATGAAGCCCAGCACGTACATCGGCATGAAGGTCACGTAGAAGCCGATGAACCAGCACCAGAACGCACACTTGCCCCAGAACTCGTTGAGGCGGAAGCCGAACATCTTCGGCCACCAGTAGGTGATGCCCGCGAACATGCCGAACACCACGCCGCCGATGATCACGTTATGGAAGTGCGCGATCAGGAACAGGCTGTTGTGCAGCACGAAATCGATGGCCGGGATGGCCAGCATCACGCCGGTCATGCCGCCGATGGTGAAGGTGACCATGAAGCCGATCGTCCACAGCACCGGCGTGGTGAACTGCACGCGCCCGCGGAACATGGTGAACAGCCAGTTGAAGATCTTCACGCCCGTGGGAATGGAGATGATCATCGTCGTGATGCCGAAGAAGGCATTGACGTTTGCACCCGAACCCATGGTGAAGAAGTGGTGCAGCCACACGATGAACGACAGCACGCCGATGCAGGCGGTGGCGTAGACCATGCCCTTGTAACCGAACAGGGCCTTGCGCGAATACGTGGCGATCACTTCCGAGAACACGCCGAACGCCGGCAGGACCAGGATGTACACCTCCGGGTGGCCCCAGATCCAGATCAGGTTGATGTACAGCATGGCGTTGCCGCCACCGTCATTGGTGAAGAAGTGCGTACCCAGGTAACGGTCCAGGGTCAGCAGCACCAGGGTGATGGTCAGCACCGGGAAGGCAGCGACGATCAGCACGTTGGTCACCAGGGCAGTCCAGGTGAACACCGGCATCTGCATCAGCTTCATGCTCGGCGTGCGCATCTTGAGGATGGTGATGAAGAAGTTGATACCACTCAGCGTGGTACCCAGACCCGCCACCTGTAGACCCCAGATGTAGTAGTCCATGCCTACGCTTGGACTGTATTCGATCCCCGACAAGGGCGGGAATGCCAGCCAGCCGGTGGCGGCGAACTCACCGATCCACAGCGACAGCATGATCAGCACCGCACCGGCGACGAACAGCCAGAAGCTGAGCGAGTTGACGAACGGGAACGCGACGTCGCGCGCACCGATCTGCAGCGGCACGGCCAGATTCATCAGGCCGGTGATCAACGGCATCGCCACGAAGAAGATCATGATCACGCCGTGGGCGGTGAAGATCTGGTCGTAGTGGTGCGGCGGCAGGTAACCCTCGGAGCCACCGACGGCGATGGCCTGCTGGGTGCGCATCATGATCGCGTCGGAGAAACCGCGCAGCAGCATGACGAAGGCGACGATGAGGTACATCACGCCGATCTTCTTGTGATCCACCGAGGTGAACCACTCCTTCCACAGATAGCCCCACAGCTTGAACTTGGTGATCAGGGCGACGACGCCCAGGCCACCCAGCACCGCACCGACCAGTGTGGTCAGCACGATCGGATCGTGGGGGATCGACTCAAGAGAGAGTTTTCCCAGCATGTTCATTCTCCCGAGCCCGCATGACCGGCGTGGCCGGCGTGCTCGTGTTCAGTGGCATCCAGGTTTTCCCCGGACTCCTTGGACTTGTGCTCTTCGCTCGGGGCGTGGCCTTCGTGCCCTTCATGGCTGGCAGCATCGGCGGCAGCGGCGCCCGCATGGGCGTGCTTCATGCCGTAGTGCTTGTTGTCGCCCATGTGCTTGGCGATGACCCAGTCGAACAGGCCCTCCTCGGACCGGCCGTAGTAGGTCACCGGATACCACTCGGCATTGCGCGCTTCACCCAGGGCCTTGAACGAAGCCTTGTCCAGCGTCTGCTCACCGGCGCGGACCTGGTCCAGCCACTGGCGGTACTCGGCATCGGTGACCGAATAGGCAGTGAAGTGCATCTTGGCGAAGCCCGCACCGCTGTAGTGCGAGGACATGCCCGGGAATTCACCGGTTTCGTTGGCGATCAGGTGGAGCTTGGTCTCCATCGCCGCCATCGAATAGATCATGCTGCCCAGGTGCGGGATGAAGAAGGCATTCATCACCGTGTCGGAGGTGATCTTGAAGTTCAGCGGAGTGTTGACCGGGAACTTGATCTCGTTGACGACCGCGATCTTCTCTTCCGGATAGATGAACAGCCACTTCCAGTCCAGCGAGATCGCCTCGATGGTGACCGGCTTGACGTCCGATTCCAGCGGCTTGTACGGATCCAGCGCGTGCGAGGAGCGCCAGGTCAGCACGGCCAGCACCAGCACGATCATGCAGGGGATCGACCACACCACCACCTCGATCGCCGTCGAGTGCGACCACTTCGGCTCGTAACGGGCCTTGGTGTTGGAAGCGCGGTACTTCCACGCGAAGGTCAGGGTCATGATGATGACCGGGATGACGACCAGCAGCATGAGCACGGTGGCCGTGATCAGCAGGGTCTTCTCATCCTGGCCGATCTGGCCCTTCGGACTGAGGATGGCCACGGCATCGCAGCCGGTGAGCATCACCAGCACTGCGAGCAGCAGGCCCGGGCGCAGCCAGCGCCCAAGGGTTTTCAACGGAATCATCGGTCGATCCAATTGCGAGGGAATGCCGTTCCCCGTCCTGCCCGCTCCGGCCAAAGCCGGTCCCACCCGTCCGGAGACAGGCAGGGAGGTGGGGTCGAGTCAGCCTTGCAATTTTAGGCCGTCACCCACCATTTAAGAAAGGCATTGACAATGATCCTCCGCAGGAAAGGCCCCATTCTGGCTGCGACACGTTGTCGCACCGTGCGCGCAATGGGGCGCGGAGCATCGCAGCCGCAGGTGTCGCCACGCCGGAATCCCTCGTTCGGCAAAGTCGAATGAACGCATTCAGGAACTGTGGCATGCTGACGCGCGTGCGATGCTGTCCGTCTACTGGAGATCTCCAATGGGCAAAGTCGATTTCAAGACGCTTGACCGCACCCTGTACCGGGCGCCGACCGGCGACTTCGTCCTGCTCCAAGTGCCCTCCCTGCCGTTCGTGATGGTTGACGGCCGCGGCGACCCCAACACGGCAATCGCCTACGCCGAGGCCGTACGCTGGCTTTACTCCGTCAGCTATGCGTTGAAGTTCGCCCTCAAGGCGGTGGGACAGGACCATGTGGTTGCGCCGCTGGAGGGGCTCTGGAGCGCTGAGGATCCGGGCAGCTTCGTCGCCCGCCGCAAGGACGAATGGACCTGGACCCTGATGATCCGCACCCCGGATGCCGTCGACACGCCGCGGTTCGCTGCAGCAACGGAGAAGGTGAGGGCGAAGCTCGGTGCGCCACCCTCCAGCCTGCGCCTGCAGCGGCTGGAGGAGGGTCTCTGCCTGCAAACGCTGCACGTGGGCCCCTATGAGGATGAAGGCCCGACACTCGCGAGGCTGCACCAGGAGGTGATGCCATCGCTGGGCTACACGTTTGCCGGCCCGCACCATGAGATCTATCTGAGCGACCCACGGAAGACCGCTCCTTCGCGACTCAAGACACTCCTGCGCCAACCTGTGCGGGCGGTAGAGGCGGATGAGCCGCCGGTGGACGCCCCCGCCCGGCGGGCGAGGACGTCCTCCCTGCATCAGAACCGGTAACCCAGCCCCAGCTGCACGCCATTCTGCAGCTGGCCGTCGCGGCGCTCGCCCACATAGTCGACCATCACCGACAGCCGCTCGCTGGCCCGGCTGGTCACACCCAGGTTCCAGCTCAGCACCTGCTCCCCCACCGTCTGGCTGTTGCTGCCGAACATCATCCGCATGGGCCAGATACGCAATGACGTCCGCCTCAATCGGCGGGGGAACCGCGGATGAAGGCAGTCAGCGAAGCACGGGGGGCTCGCCACCCGATGGCAGGAACTCGACTGCCACCCCTCGCCGCTCCCCGCCAGCCGGTACCTTGACTGCGCTGCGCCAGCGCGCCGCCGCCGCCCGCGCAGCCTGGTCCAGCGCCAGGACGCCGCTGCTCCTCTGCACAAGGACCGAGGTCACCTGCCCGTCCTCCCAGACATCAACCACCAGCAACACACGCACGTTACGGGCAACGACGGTGCCTTCCGGCAAAGGCGGCAACGGCTCGGGTGTGAAGCCGGCCGCGGCCAGATCCACACGTAGCGTTCCCCGATCGCCCTCCGCCGTATTGGGCGGCCCGCCGTCTTCCTGCGCAGGGGCTGCGGGCGCCCGGGGCCGCGGCGGCACCCACAACCCTGTGCCATCGGCCAGCGTTCCGCGTGGCGGCAGCGCTCGCTCTGCGTCGGGCTCATCCGAGGGCGACGTCACCGACACCACTGGCACGCCCGGCTCTGCCATCCCGCCAGGCGAGGCCGCCGTGTCGCCGCCAGCGTCATCACTTGTACCCTCAGAAACCTTGTCGGCAGCCGGCCCGAGCAGCGCCGAGGCCCGCGCCTCCAGAATGCGGGAGCGCTCCCTGCTGCCGCGCGACATCATGATGGCCCCCAGGCGCACGTCGCTGCCCAGCAGGATGTTGCCGGTATTGAGGTAGTCACGCGAGTCCACGCCGCTGCGCAGCCGTCGTTCCAACTGGCCGGCTACCACGCGCGCGCCCAGCGCCAGTTCCTCGTCCTGGTCGGCCATCACTTCGCTGTAGGCCTCCCATACAGGAACTTCGTTGGGCGCATAGGCCAGCGCCTGTTCCAAGAGGGTCTGTATCCGATACAGGCGCTCCTGCAATGACAACTCGTCCAACGCAGGGGGCAGCTGCCGCCTGCCGAAGAAGCTGCGCACCGACAGCGCTCGCATGTCCTCGGTCAACAGCGCCAGAGCAATGGCCGGGCGGCGTGGCGACGCAGCCCACATCTGCCGAAGCAGTTCGGTCGATTCCGCGTCCAGCGCCCTGTATTCCGGGCTCCTCCTTGCCTCCAGCACACTGCGATCGATGGCACCGGTACGGCTGGGCGGAGAGAGCGCGTTCATCTTGCCCACCACGGCGCTGTACTGGTCGCGCAGGCGCGCGAACTCGCGCGTATGGTCAGACGTGCGCGGCCAGAGCCGAGCAGATGCCTTCAGCTCGCTCAACAGGTGATCGACCTGCGCCACGTCTCTGCGGGCACCAGCGCGCATCGCCGCCTCCACTGTCTGCAGCGAGTCCTGCTCGAACGCCTCGCGCGAACTCCATTGCCGCTGCCCGCGCGCCAAGTCGTTCGCCGCTATGTAGACCTGGCGCGGTGCGTCGCGATCAGCAGAGCCTCCGCCACCAGAGATCACTACCACCACGACGAAACCCAAGCCCAGCATCAGAGCCGCCACCAGGTAATTGCCGGACCGATCCAGCCAGGCCACGCGCAGCAGCGACAGCACCGAAGCCGTGCCGCCCAGCATCACCGCCGCGCGGAAGGCAGCGCGGCCATCGCTGATGGATGGGCGAGCACCCAGATGGCCCAGGACATCAAACGTGGAGTAAACCAGACCGCCCAGCCACGCCCACAACGGCGTCAGGCCAATCAGAACCGCCAGCAGCACGGCAAGCCAGCCCAGCCACTTCACGGCCGCCTACTCATGATCAAGCCCGGCACGCACAGGATGTAGAACAGCACGCCCAGCAGGAGCATGCCGGACTGCACGGCCAGCTCAAAGCCATCCCACCAGCCCGGCGAGGGCAGCGCGTCGTAGGCACGCCAGGCCGGCATGCCCCAGCCGGCCACCCAGCCCAGCACCAGGGTGCCGACCGCCGCCATCGTAACCCGCGACCCCAGGCCGGGAAGCTGACTGGTTGTGGCAGCAGCGCCCGGAGCGGCCGGCCTTGCCACCGGGCGGGCGGCTGCCGCCTGCCGCAGTGGCTGGGCCGTGCGGGTACGTTTCCGCTTGCGACCGCGGCCCTTGCCGCCGTTCGTCTGCTGTGCCACGCGCGCACTGCGTGCGACCAGGCCGGCGCGCGCGCACGCCGCGCAGGGTAGCCCGGCAAAGTGCTGGTGGCTGGCATCCTGACTGCACGCCACCAACTGGCCGCCGCTTCGCTGCGCGTAGCCCATCAGCAGCGACGACCACTCCTGCGCCGATGGACGGCGCTGCGGCTGCGCCGAGAACGCGCGATCAAACAGATCGCGCAGAGCCGGCGGGAACATTTCATGGCCACTGACCGGTGCGGGCAGCAGGCGGCTGATGCCGCGCCGGCCGTAGGGATACAACCGCGCAGCGATGCGCCCAGGCAGGTCGTTGGGCACGTCGCCCCCCTGGGGGCGCCCGGCGTACGGATGCAGGCCCGAATTGAGCAGCTGGAATACGATCACCGCCAATGCGAAGCGATCCTGCGCCTCTTCCTCGCCAGGCGTGACCCCACGCTGCTGGAACTCGGCCGCCAGATAATCGGTGGTCACCTGGCCGGCCGGGAAACGCTCGTCCTTGCCCTGGATGCTGAAGCCATCGCAATCAAGCATGGCGATGAACAGCGAATCGCGGTAGAAGCGGACATTCAGCGGCTTGAGATCGACCACGTAGTGCTGACAGCGGTGCAAGGCAGCCAAGGTCGCCGCCAGATTCGCAGCCAGGGTCATCTTCGCGCCCAGACCGGTGGGCAGCTTTTCAACGCGTGCCTGCCGTTCCTGCAGTACATGCTCAAGATCGGTGGTGGCCGACACGTCCAGGATCGGCATGCTGAAGCCGATGAAGCGCCCGCCACGGTCACGGAGCAGACCGGTCGGCCATGCGATCTGCACACGTTCGCGCCCACCCTCACGGAGCGTCGGCAGATCCGGCTGCAGTTCCAGCATTGCCCGCAGCTTGCGCTCGTAGAACGGCACGTCCTTGGCCGAGTGATACAGCTTGGCGACCTCGCGCGGACGCTCCTTCAGAGTGAACACACTGCCGGCGCCACCACTCTTGAGAAGGCGCAGCAGGGTCAGCGGCTGGCGCCGCTGGTCGAAGATGATTTCTCCACTGCGGCCAGGCATGTGCTCAGCCCGGCAATGCGATCAGCAGCGTCTTGTCATCGCCGGTAATGCCATCCGTGCGCGGGTCGGACAAGGTCGCCTGCAAGGCCTGGCTGCCATGTGCTTCATCCACGGCAGAGAGATAGCGCAGCACCGGCCCGAAAAACGGCTGGAACAAGGTGTCCCCTCTGCGTCCCATCGCAAAGGGCTGCACGCCGTCGGACATCAGCACCAGCGCCTGCACCGCCCCTTCGAAACGGGTCAGCCGCAACTGTTGACGCCAATTGGCTCCGGTAACGAACCAGGTTTCGTTGGCGTACTCGCCGTTGGCCGGCAGCGACACTGCATCGGCGGTGCCATCGCTGAACGCGCAGGCGGCGACCCCATCGCCGATATGGAGGAACCAGCCACCACGCGCATCGGCTACTACCCCCACAAGGGTGCAGGCATGGTCGGACAGGCGCAGGCCACGTCCGGCGGCCAACAGCGCCAGTTGACCGCGCGCGTCATCGATGGCCGTTTCGATGATCGGCCGCAGCGCGTCCACGGGCACCGTCAGCGGTGCGTCGCCCAACGCCATTGCCGCCGCCAGTGCAGCGGCGACGCTGCACGACATGTGTTGCGCCCCGACATCGCTGTGCGAGGCCGAGCCGGCACCATCGCAGACCACCGCCACCAGCAGCGCACCGCTGCATACCGCGGCATGCGCGTCCTGGCAGGGCTGCCCGCGATCCACGTGCGACCGCCCCGTAGCCGAGGCAGCCATAACGCGCCAACTCACGGTCAGACCGGCACGTGCGACCAGCTATCGGTCGCCGGCAACTGGACCTGCCCGCCGGGCGTCGAATTGGACACCACGCGCATGCTCGCGCTGAGCCACAGGAACAGCTCCTTGAACTGCAGGCCCTGCAAACGCTTCACCCCGCGCTCGCCATTGCGGCTGAACCGGGCAAGCACACCGAGGTCGGCATTACCCACTGCAATTGGAAACACCGCCACCCTGTTCTGTTCCTCGGCACTGCGGCACTGTTCGGCCACCGCCTCCCAGGCATCGGTCGGTTGGCCATCGGACATCAGGAACAACCATGGCCGCGTGTAGGCCACGCCAGCCTGCCGGAAGCGCTGCTTCTCATCTTCGATTTCCTGCAGGGCAAGCTCCACCGCCGCGCCGGTGGGGGTGGTGCCGTTGGCCTTCAGGGTGGGCGCAGTGAAATCCATTGCATCGCACCAGTCACCACGTACGGCGGCAGTGTCCATGCCACCGTATTCCACCAGCAACACGCGCACACGCTTGGCCGCTATCACATCGTCCTTCAGCTCCTTCTCCAGCAGCTTCAGACCAACGTTGAGCTGTTCGATCGGGCTACCATCCATGCTGCCGGAGCAGTCCAGTACCAGTATCAGCGGTGTGCGCTGTTCGCTGTTATCGACCAGAGAAACGTCAGGAATCGCGCCAATGGACATCGTGGTAAGCCTCCGTGCTATGGATCGGGCCGCTGTATGCGTTGCATCGAGTATAGGCACAGGGGAGAAGGGAAACCATGAGCCGACTTCCGACCCCCCGTGGCAATGCTTGCCACATTTGCCGACGTGCCCGGAATCCGACTCTGTCCAGGGATTATGGAGAGCCAACCGACTCCCTGCCGATACCGTCGTTCTGGAACATCTGTTCAGCAGCAGGAGGGTCTTTTCGGTGCAAATGCGACACTGGCGTGGGATGTCGCATGTGCTGAAGCAGGGCCATGAAGGCTTCGCTCAGCAATCAGGACTGCCAGCCGTGGGCTGGCACTACTGGGGAATTCGCATTCCGCCGGGCATGGCCCGGCGCTACCAGACCAGGCTACACGTTTGCCGGCCCGCACCATGAGATTCCATCTGAGCGATCCACGGAAGACCGCTCCTTCGCGACTCAAGACACTTCTGCGCCAACCTGTGCGGGCGGTAGAGGCGGATGAGCCGCCGGTGGACGCCCCCGCCCGGCGGGCGAGGACGTCCTCCCTGCATCAGAACCGGTAACCCAGCCCCAGCTGCACGCCATTCTGCAGCTGGCCGTCGCGGCGCTCGCCCACATAGTCGACCATCACCGACAGCCGCTCGCTGGCCCGGCTGGTCACACCCAGGTTCCAGCTCAGCACCTGCTCCCCCACCGTCTGGCTGTTGCTGCCGAACACCAGATCCGGCGCCGCCGCAAAGCCGGTGCTGTAGCGGGCCTGCGTATCGCCCAGCTCCTTCTGCCACACCACCCGCGCCCGCGGGGTGATGCGCTCGCCGTTGTTGCCCTCGAAGGTCTTGAACAGCTGCAGGCCCGCACCGACCCGGATGCTCTCCAGGCTGCCGCCACGCCCGGCCAGCGCCGCCACGCCCTGCCCTTCGTTGAACCGCGTCGCGGAGGTGCGCGCATAGTCCACCACCGGCAGCAGCGGCTGGATCACCACGCCCTTGCCGCTGGTGAAGGAGAACGCATGTTCCACCCGCGCGGAGATCGCATCGTTGCTGTACTTCGCACGCAGCGGGTCCTGCAGGCCCTCGATGCCGGCGATGCTGCGCCGGGTGTCGTGGCGCAGGTCGGTGTAGCGCACCGCCGCGGACAGATAACCGCGTGCGTAGATCGCGTCCAGGTAACCGCCCACATCCAGCGCACGCACGTCGCCGGTGAAGCTGGAGGCGCCACGGGCCTTGGTCGACATATCCGCGGCCGCCACGCTCACGCCCAGGCCGACACGGTCATCGGCCAGGCGCGTATCGGCACCGACCACGATGCCGCCCACGGTATGGCTCATCCCGGCCACGCCAGCATCGGCATCGATGCGGCCATGGCTGGCGAAGCCGCGTGCCCACAGACCGTGGCCACGCTGGCCATCACCGCTGGCCCCCGCACCTGCTGCCGTCGGCTCGACCAGATGCATTGCCAGCTGGTTGAACAGGGTGCCATGGCGCATGCCCGGCTGTGCCGACATCGACTGCGCGACCTGCGCGGCCAGGCCATCGGCATCGCCACCGGCACTGCGCATCGCCGCCTGATGCTGCTGGACCACGTTGCCGATGCTGCCCAGCAGGGCGTTGTCGGCCAGGCGCAGGGTGGCGTGCGCATCGCCACGCAGCGCGCCGGCCTGCTGCGCGACCACGTCGCGGTCGGCAAACTGCAGTGCGCCCAGCAGCGGCTCCAGCGCCGACGCCGGCTGCGACGCGGCCGTCCTCAATGCCTGGCCGAGGCCCGCGCCCGACGCCACGTTGGCGAACGGAGACACGTCATCGAAGGCCGGATTGGCGACCGCCCAGATGCCGTCGCCGGTCTGCACGATATTGAACGTGAGCAGCGAGTTCTCGCGCGGATGGAACCTGCGCTGTGCCGTGTCGGCACTGGTCAGATCGGCACTGTAGCCCGAGCCGTCCTGCCGCTCGGCACGGGTGAAGGCGACCTGTCCGGCTTGCAGCTGCGGCACGCTGGCGTCGAACTCGCTGTCACTGTCGTTCAACAGCGCGGTGGTCAGCTCGTTGCCTTCCTTGCTGCCATAGATACGTCCCTGTACCAGCGGGATCGAAAGATCCTGGCGGTAGTAGCCCGGTGCGATATCCAGCGCGAGCTTGCCGACCGTGCCGCCGATCAGGAAGCCCGGCGCCGTGGTGGCCGCCCCGTTTCCGCAATAGTAGTAGCTGCCTTGGCTGTCGCAGCGATGGACTTCGAATGCGTCCAGTACAAGGCCCGCCTGGCGCGTCTCCGGGGTGATGTCGAACAGCAGCCGGCCGGCATTGGGATAGGCGAAGCTGACATAGCCGTTGACCGTCAACGGGCCGCCCTGCGGATGAAGATCGCCACCGGCCACCCTCACCCGCGCCACCTGCGGAACATTCCAGGGGAAGTCGGGATAGTCCGGGTCCCCGACATAGGCCGTCGCGCCGATGGTTCCATGCCCCTTCAGTGCGGCCCCTGGATCCAGCGTCACGACGGCCGTGGAGATTCGACCACCGGCCATCGCCACCTCACCTCCACGCCGGACCAGCAGCGTATCGCTGTTGTCCAGTTCGCCGGTCGAGGCGAGGGACAGCGAACCGTCCACGATCGTGCTCCCGGCCTTCAGCAGACCGTCCCTCACATCGACGGCACCGTTGCGTCCTATCACGCTGTTGCCGGTAAGCAGGCTGCTCTGCGCTGTGATGTCCAGCCTCCCCGAGTCCACCCACAGAATCGACGCACCGCTGTCTTCCGTCGCGGACCAATGGGCGCCCGCGGTGAGCTTGATCACGCCAAAGGCATCGCCGCCGACGACCTTGTCCACGTCCACATCGCGCACATAGGAGAACTGCGCGGGATCGAATGCCGGATTGATGTTTCCGCTCACCTGCTTACCATCGATGATCAGGACATCGTTGGTCGTTGCATAGTCCATCGAGGTCGCCACCCTGTCGCTGAACAGCGTCACGTCCGGATAGGCCGTGCAGCCACCGTCCTCGCTGGTGTCGCGCGTCGGGCAGAAGCGGGTCGCGATGGCCATCGTGGCCGGATCGAAATAGCGCAGGAAGCCGGAGCTTTCCGTCAGTTCGTAGTGGGCCTGGGTGATCCGGCCTTCAATGACGGCAAAGTCCCTGGCGCCAAACATGTCCCGGTAGTACTGGATGTACTTCTCCTGGCCCGGGTACGGCGTGGGAACACCATCCCGGGCTTCGCCATGAATCCCCAGCACGGTCATGTCGTAACCGTCATACACCGGCAGGGCGAAGCGGGTGATCCGACGATTGACACCGGCGACGAATGCATCGGCACACGCCGAGTAGCAACCACCATCCAGCACGGTATCCAGGCCATTGCGACGGATGACCTCGCCCATGCCAACGCCACCGCTGGCAGCACCACCGGGTGAATTGCGGAAGACGATCTGGCGGATGGTCCGTCCCTGCCGGTTCGCCGCGCTGAGAATGCGCTCCAAGGTCCTGGGATCGCTGCTCTCGACGCCGCCGGAGTAGTAGATCGTGTCGCCGTTAAGATGGAAGGTGCTTGCCTGCGCATCGAGCGTGGAGAGTCCCGCCATCAGAGCGAACGACATCGCCATGCTCAGCCTGGACCGGGAAGTGAGGGGGGAGATCGACGAGTTCGACATGCGGGTTACCTGTGTTCGAGAGAGTGCCGCCCCGCCAACGCCCCTGCCGATGCAGGGCCACTGGACGTCGCAGTGCCATCCGTCGCGCCTGTGGCCGACGACAGGAAGCACTAACGGCCGAAGGTCGCCCTCACCCCCAGTCGGGCGGCGAATCGCGCCACCTGCCCTCGCATTCCGCCGGGCATGGCCCGGCGCCACCAGACACAAAAAAGCCCCGACCAGGGCCGGGGCTTTTCATCAAACATGGTGCCGGAAACAGGAGTCGAACCTGCGACCTACGCATTACGAATGCGCCGCTCTACCAACTGAGCTATTCCGGCCGAGCACGCGATTTTACGGGCTCCCCTGCCCGGTGGTCAATCCACCCTCGGTCAGCCTGCCTCCACCCGGTTCGCGCACGCCCGCCCGGCTGCGAAATCCGCCAGGTTGCCCAGCGTGATCGCCGAGATCTCCTGCAGGGCCTCCACGGTGAAGAAGCCCTGATGGCCGGTCACCAGTACGTTGGGGAAGGTCATCAGGCGCTGGAACGCTTCATCGTCGATGATTTCCCCGGAGAGATCCTGGAAGAACAGCGCGCTTTCCTGCTCGTAGACGTCGATGGCCAGGTGGCCCAGCCGGCGTGATTTCAGCGCGCGGATGACCGCATGGGTGTCGACCAGACCGCCACGCGAGGTGTTGACCAGCATGGCACCCGCCTTCATCTGCGCCAGCGACGCATCGTTGATCAGGTGATGGGTATCCGCCGTCAATGGGCAGTGCAGCGACACGATGTCGGCGCGGGACAACAGCTCGGCCAGAGCCACGTTCTCTCCCAACGCGGCGAAGGATGCCGATGGATAGGGATCATGGCCCAGCACCGTGCAGCCCAGGCCCTTGAAGATGCGCGCCGTCGCCACACCGATCTTGCCGGTGCCGACGATGCCGACGGTGCGGCCATGCAGGGTGTGCCCAAGCAGGCCATCGAGCATGAAGTTGCCTTCGCGCACGCGGTTGTAGGCGCGATGTGTCTGCCGGTTGAGGGTCATCACCAGGGCCAGTGCGTGCTCGGCGACGGCTTCAGGCGAGTAGGCCGGCACGCGCGCGACGAACAGGCCCAGCGACGTCGCAGCGGCGAGATCGACGTTGTTGAAGCCGGCGCACCGCAGCAGCACGGCACGCACGCCCTGCGCGTGCAGGGCCTGCAGCACAGGGGCATCAAGACGATCATTGACGAACACGCAGACGGCGTCGCAGCCCTGTGCCAGCGTGGCGGTATGCAGGTCGAGCGAGGCATCGAAGTAGACGAACGCGAAATCCTGTTCTGCGGCGCCGCGCTGATTGGCCTCGTCAAGAAAGCGACGATCATAGGGCCGGGCGCTGAAGACTGCGATCTGCATGGAGGGGCCTGGGTGGAATTCCATGCCGAACGATACCGCAGCAGCGTGCGTCCTGGGACGGCACCGGCGATGCAGACATCGCCGGTGCCGCCGGCCACTCAGAACCGGTAACCCAGGCCCAGCTGCACACCATTCTGCAGCTGTCCGTCGCGGCGCTCGCCCACATAGTCGACCATCACCGACAGCCGCTCGCTGGCCCGGCTGGTCACACCCAGGTTCCAGCTCAGCACCTGTTCGCCCACCGTCTGGCTGTTGCTGCCGAACACCAGATCCGGCGCCGCCGCAAAGCCGGTGCTGTAGCGGGCCTGCGTATCCCCCAGCTCCTTCTGCCACACCACCCGCGCCCGCGGGGTGATGCGCTCGCCGTTGTTGCCCTCGAAGGTCTTGAACAGCTGCAGGCCCGCACCGACCCGGATGCTCTCCAGGCTGCCGCCACGCCCGGCCAGCGCCGCCACGCCCTGCCCTTCGTTGAACCGCGTCGCGGAGGTGCGCGCATAGTCCACCACCGGCAGCAGCGGCTGGATCACCACGCCCTTGCCGCTGGTGAAGGAGAACGCATGTTCCACCCGCGCGGAGATCGCATCGTTGCTGTACTTCGCACGCAGCGGGTCCTGCAGGCCCTCGATGCCGGCGATGCTGCGCCGGGTGTCGTGGCGCAGGTCGGTGTAGCGCACCGCCGCGGACAGATAACCGCGCGCGTAGATCGCGTCCAGGTAACCGCCCACATCCAGCGCACGCACGTCGCCGGTGAAGCTGGAGGCGCCACGGGCCTTGGTCGACATGTCCGCGGCCGCCACGCTCACGCCCAGGCCGACACGGTCATCGGCCAGGCGCGCATCGGCACCGACCACGATGCCGCCCACGGTATGGCTCATCCCGGCCACGCCGGCATCGGCATCGATGCGGCCATGGCTGGCGAAGCCACGTGCCCACAGACCGTGGCCACGCTGGCCATCACCGCTGGCCCCCGCACCTGCTGCCGTCGGCTCGACCAGATGCATTGCCAGCTGGTTGAACAGGGTGCCATGGCGCATGCCCGGCTGTGCCGACATCGACTGCGCGACCTGCGCGGCCAGGCCATCGGCATCGCCACCGGCACTGCGCATCGCCGCCTGATGCTGCTGGACCACGTTGCCGATGCTGCTCAGCAGGGCGTTGTCAGCCAGGCGCAGGGTCGCGTGCGCATCGCCACGCAGCGCACCGGCCTGCTGCGCGACCACGTCGCGGTCGGCAAACTGCAATGCGCCCAGCAGCGGCTTCAGGCCACTGTCCTGGCGATCGGATGCAGCTCCCAGCACACGCCCCAGGTCATCACCGGACGGGCCGTTGGCGAACAGATCCCACTGGTCGAAGCCCGGGTTGGCGGTCAGCCACAGACCGTCGGCCGTCTGCCTGACATTGAAACTCAACAGCGAGTTGTGGCGCGGACGGAACACCTCACCGCCGCTGATGCTGGCGCGGTAGCCAGTGTCGCCCAGCCGCACGACCTCCTGGAAGCCATCCTGGTAGATCGGGCCTTCAACCAGATCGCGACGGAAGTCCTTGCTGTAATAGCCCTGCGCCACGTTCAGTTCAAGGAAGGCGCCCTTGGAGATCACCAGCGCGCCATCGAGCACTTTGTTGGTGGACGGGTCGAAGAAATTACCCACGCGCACGCGACCACCGGCACTGCCGCCGCTCTCGGTCACGTCGAACAGCACTTTGCCGCCGGGCATGATGTTGACGTAGCCATGGGTGACCAGATCACCTCCGCGCGGCATCAGCGTGCCGAACACGCGCAGGCGGTTGAAGCCATCCTCGCGCCAGGACGGGCCGGTGCCACCCAGCAATGCAGTGCTGTCCATCGCCGTGCCCGCCACGTCGCCGTGGCCGACCAGCATGCCCGCACCGAGCACACGCACTTCCGGGGCACGCAGGGCGCCACCTTCCAGGGCGATGGTGCCATTGTCGACCAGCATGAAGTCCGCACCGGTGGTTGCGGACGAGCGCCAGACAGCGCCATTGGCAATCCGGATCACGCCCATCGAATCGTCCAGCGTGGACGCGTCCAGATCGCCCAGCCGAAGCTTGGACAGCAGCAGGGCCTGCACGCCGGGATCGCTCAGATAATCCTGCACCGAACCAGCGCCGATGCCCTGCGGACCCGTGCTGGAAAGGTTGTAGATGGTCAGTGCGTAGGAAAAGTACGCCGACGGTCGATCGGTGCTCCAGCGCGCGAAATCATCATCGACGAACGTCTGCAGCTGGCGTCCCGTCCGCAGGTAGCCCGGATTGATGTCACCGGTGACGTCCGCAGTGACATTCAACGTATCGCCCGGATCACGATAGCCGGTTGCGGTGATGATCCGGTTGCTGTGAATGTCCTGCCCAGGGAACGACTCCAGCGCGCTGCCGCTGCCATCCGGATCGAACGTGACCGACGTACCGGGGGTGCGCGCAGGATCGCGAAACACCAGCAGACCGTTGGGCTTGACCACTTCGTACATCGCCTTGTGCAGCAGCCCAGCATCCATGCCGCCGCCGTAGTTGCCGGTGTAGATCTGGGTCATGCGCGGCGACGGCTCGTAGATCACATTGCTGCCGTTGTTGGCCGCATGGATCTCCACCGAATCGACAATCGGCAGATCACCGGCAAGATAACGCTCCACGCCACCGGACTGCATGATCGAGCAGGACGAGATGCAATGGCCCGACACGATGGTGTTCAGGCCGGACGTGCGGATCACCCCCTGCAGCCACTCGCCGGCGATCAGCGCGCCACCGTTGGAGGTACGCAGCACCACCTCCCGGATCGGCCGCCCCTCGGCCTGCGCCTTGGCCAGCAGCGCCGGCAGCGAAACGACGTCGGCGAAGGTGACGCCACCGCTGAGGAAGATGCGGTCTCCCTGCACGTGATAGTTCATTGCCATGGCGTCATCAGCCTTGACCATGACGCCAACACCAATCAGGCCGGCCAGGGCCAGACTCAACTTGGACTGCTTCATACCGTTCTCTCTCCCCCCGCAACACGCGGACGGCAAGCTAAACGTCAGAGCGGGAGGCCCTCCCCCGCTGCATGCCATGGAAAAAAATGAACGGATTCAGATCAAGTTGGCAGTTAAAACTGTGGCTGAGTTAGCGCTCTTGAACGCTTTTACAGGAGAAATACAGCCTCCGGCAAAGTTAAAAACGCAGAAAGGGCGGTAACACCCCCAGTGGCCATCCGGGTGAAAGGTGAACGAATTCATGATCGACACGTGCAGGCTGGCGGCTCTTCCCCATCCGGTCATCGTCGCGTAAAACTCGGTGACGCCCCCCCCCATCGTTGCCCGAGGCCAGCCCTGTCCGCTTCGTCCCCCCTGATCCATCGCGCACCGGATCCGCCTGGGCCTCCGGACGCCTTCATCACGTTCGTAAGGGAAGAGCGCGCGCCGTTGTGCACTTTCCTGCGTACCCGTGGGGTGGGCCCGGAGGATGCGGAGGACATCGCCCAGGACTGCATGGAACGGTTGATCCGCTATCGCGCGCACGGCACCGAGGAACTGCGCCTGCTGCTGTATCGTATCGCCCGCAACCGCCTGGCAGACCGCGGCCGCTCGCCGCAGGCGAGACCGCATCTGTCGCTGGCCGAGCGCGATGGCAGCGACGAGCCCTCCAGCACGTCAGCCGACCCGCTGCGCCAGGCCGAATCCGGGCAGATGCTCGCCCTGCTCCGGCAGGCCCTGTTCAAACTGCCGGAGCGCGCGCGCGAGGTGTACCTGCTCAACCGGATCACCGGGATGAGCTACACGCAGATCGCGCAGCACTGTGGCATCACCGCCAAGACCGTGGAAAAACACATCGCCCGTGCACTGCAGGGCCTGCGCCAGGAGCTGGGGCCACACCCGCTGCACAACGACAGGGACAACGAATGATCAGCACCCGGCACACGGAAGAGGCGGGAGTGTTCGAGCGCGCCAGCGCCTGGGTGGCGCGCCTGGAGGCACACGACTGCACGCCCGAGGAACGCGAGCGCTTCGAAGACTGGCTGGCGGAGGACACTCGCCACGTCAAGGCGTGGGTACAGGCCGAAACGCTCTATCAGCAGAGTGCGGGCCTAGCCCAGGATCCCTGGCTGCGCACGGCGGCGGCGCGCGCCGCGCATCCGGCCCGGCGCCGCTGGCTGCCCGGCGTCGCTGCTGCGGCGGCGCTCTGTCTGGCCATCGGCATGGGCTGGATGGTCGCCACCGATGGCAATCCCACGCCCCGCATCTATGCCAACGACAGCCTTGCTCCCCGCCAACAGACGCTGGCCGATGGCAGCTCCGCCATCCTGGACGCAGGGACCACGTTGACCGTGCGCATGGGCTGGCGCCATCGGGAACTGGTCCTGGAGCAGGGTCGGCTGCAACTGCAGGTGGCACCGTCGCGCAAGGCCCTGCGCGTGCAGGCAGGCAACAGTTCGATCCGCGATATCGGAACCACCTTCCAGGTGGAGCGCCTGCGCGACGGCCATGTCGAGGTCGCCCTGCTGGAAGGCGCAGTGGAGGTCACCAGCGGCAGCGCGCAGCACACGCTGGCCCCGGGCCAGCAGCTGCAGGTACTGCCCTCCGGGCGGATCCAGCCGGGCCCTGCGCTCGCCTCGACCGAAGCGGCTGAGGCGTGGCTGCAGGGACGGCTGGTGTTCGATGCCACTCCCCTGGCGACCGTGGTCGAACGCATGAACCGCTACGGCCGCACGCAGATGGTGATCGCCGATCCGGAGATCGCCAATCTCGCGGTCAGCGGCACCTTCCGTGCAGGCGACGCAGAGGAACTGCTGTCTGCACTGGAGCTGGGATGGTCCGTTGCCGGCCAGGCGCGCCCGGATGGCGCGCTGGAACTGCGGCGTACCTACTGAGGAGAAAGGCGGTGATGGCAGGACCGGGCGCGCTGCAGTGGGGGCTGCTCCGGGGGCTGCTGTGGGTCATGTTCGGCGCTGCCAGCGCCGCGCCGGCCCACGCCGGCCAGCAACCCGCCAATGTCGACTACCACATCGCACCCGGCCCGCTGGCACCGGCACTGCAGCAATGGGCACGCCAGAGCGGCATCGCCCTGGTATTCGACGCCCGCGAGCTGACGGGCCTGCACACCCCCGGCGCCGACGGCCGACAGGCACCGGCGATCGCTCTCAAGCAGCTGGTCTCCGGGATGCCGGTGAACATCCTGCGCACACCCTCGGGGGCGTTCGTCATCCGCCGCGTCGCTGCTTCTGCCGCGCCCCCTGCACGTGCCCCGACCGTGACGTCGCCCAAGCCGCCGCCGCCCGTCGCACTGGCCCCCGCGCAGGTGGAACTGGCACCGGTACACGTCACCGGCAGCCGCCTGCCGCGCACCTCCGTGCAGACGACGCTGCCGATGACGATCATCGATCGCGAAGACATCCTGCGCAGTGGTTACGGCAGCCTGTTCGACCTGTTGCGACACCTTCCCGGCATGAACGGCCACCCGGCGATGACCACGTCGCGCGGCGGCGATTCGCAGTATCTGCCGGTGGGCGCTGCAGCCACCACCAGCCTGGATGGCATGGGGCCGCGTGCGACCCTGTTCCTGGTCAACGGCCGGCGGTTGCCACGCTATCCGATGGTGTCGCTGGAACAGGGCGGGCTCACCGATCTGGGCGGCATTCCCCTGAGTTTCATCGAACGCATCGAGCTGGTGCGCGGAGGCGCGTCGGCCATCTATGGTGCCGACGCGATGTCCGGCGTGGTCAACATCATCCTGCGCGAACAGGCCGAAGGCCCGGAGGCGACGGTGCAATCGGGCATCAGCAGCCGCGGCGACGCGCAGCAGAATCGCCTGCAGATCGCCAACGGCGGCGTACGCGAAGGTGGGGACCGCTGGTTCGCCGGCCTGGACCTGCATCGCATCGAGCACGTGGCCGGCGATCGCCGTGCGTGGCATGCGGAAACGTCGTTGTATCAGATCGGCGCGTTCTACGACGGCGCGTACATCCCCGCCGAACTCTGCGAAGGTCCCTTGATGCAGCGTGAGGATGGCTGCTGGTTCGACAGCGCGCGGCCGCGCTCGCTGCAGCCCGCGTCGGATACTGCCTCGGCCTACCTGCGTTACCGGCACGAGCGTGGCGAAGGACGCTACGCCTATCTGGAAGCACGTGGCAGTCACAATCGGCAGCGTTTCGACCTGGGGCCGACCGCCGTTGCCATCGGCCTGTACGGCATCACGTTCAACAGCGTCCTGCGCGAGGCCGGAAGCGTGCGCCCGCACGTGCGCGCCAGCGATGCCGACATCACCCTGGGTATCGGTCGCGAGCAGCAGTCACGCAGCTGGGATGCGGGCATCAGCGCGCAACGCAGCCAGGTCACCCTGGTCACGCCGGGCACCGTGCGCACCGAACCGCTGCTGCACGCCGCCGAGACACTGGACTACCTTCCCGGCTTCACCTCGCTGCGTGCGGACAAAGCGCAACAGCTGTTCCCCTCGATCCGCAATCGTGGACGCACTGACCAGTGGCAGGGCTGGTGGGGCATGCAGCGGCAACTGATGCAGTTGCCCGGAGGGCCGGCCCAGCTGGCCACCGGCGTCGATCTGCGCTACGAAGCATGGGCCTCGTTACCCGATCCGTTGTTGATCCAGGGCGATCTGGCACTGGGCCTGCCCCAGCAGCAGCGACGCCTGTCACGTCGCAGCGGAGCCACCTATGCCGAGGTCGGCCTGCCGCTCAGCCGCTCGCTGCGCATGGACGTGGCCGCACGCTGGGACCGCGATGGCGATTACCTGGCGTTCTCACCACGCGCGGGACTGCGTTGGAGTCCAACGCCCCACTGGTCGTTCCTGCTGACCAGCGGACAAGGCTACCGTGCGCCCAGCCTGTTCGAGCAGCGACGCCCCCCTGGCTACTTCGGCCTGGTCGCGCTGCCGGCCTCGCCGGGCCTGCCGCCCTGCGCACAGCCCGCGATCGACGGCAGCTGCCTGGTCAACGTGGAGGTCGCCGAGAACGACGCGCTGAAGGCAGAGCGTTCACGCAGCCATTCGCTGGCAGCCACGTGGACGCCCAACGACGTGTTCTCGCTGTCACTGACCCACAACATCGTCGAGCTGCGCAACGAGATCCTTGCCCTGCGGCCCACCGACGCGGCATGGAACCGCAGCACGTGGGAGCTGGATGACGAAGGGCGGCTGAGCAGTCTTCGCCTGTCCTTCGACAACATCGGCCGCACGACGTCGCGCAATTGGGTGATGCGCGGCGAATACCGCGTCGACACCGATGACACCGGCCAGTGGCTTTTCTCACTGGACGCGCTGAAACAGCAGGCGCTGCGCCGCGAACGAGGGCAGGATGGCAGCGTGGATCTTCGCGGCCATGCCACGCCGGCAATGGCCGCGATCCTCACCGTGCAATGGCAGAACACGGCATGGGACGTGGCATTGCGCGGCAACCAGGTGGGACGCACGCGCGCCTGGCTGCCCGGTGCGGAATGCCCCGATGACCAGCGCGAGATGAACCATTGCATGAATCCACGGCAGCTGCGCTGGAACCTGCACATGGCGCGCAGGTTGGGGCCGCGGGTGATCGCCGCGCTGGACGTGCACAACGTGCTTGACCGGCAGCCGGTGAACTATCTGGTCGGCAACGGCGGACAGTTGCCGGGTTTGGATGATCCGCTGGGCCGCTATTTCCTGCTGACCCTGCAGTTCCGTTGAGGCCGCTGGCATCCACACGCGGGTGACACGGGCGGCACGCTAGGGTGGGCGCACGCCCACCGTGAGGTACGTCATGCGTCCTTCGATCCGCCCGGTCGTCTGCGTACTGGCCCTGTTGCTCAGTGCCGGCGCGGCATGCGCCGACTCGCCCGCTTCGACCCCTGCGCCACCGGACCAGGCCTGGCAGCCGCTTTTCCAGCAGGTCCAGCGCGCACATCTGTTCCCCGACCAGAAGACCTTTGCCGATGCTGTGCCGCGGCAGTCGCCGGCTGCACTGCTGGCTGACTGGCAGCGCGCGCAGCGAGAGCCTGGCTACACGCTGCAGGCCTTCGTCGACAGGGCCTTCGACCTGCCCGGTGGACCTGCGCCCTACGTCTCACCCGCCGGCCAGAGCCTGCGCGCGCATATCGAAAGCCTGTGGCCCGTGCTGACCCGGCAGTCCACGGCGGTCGATCCCCATGGCTCGCTGCTGCCGCTGCCGCACGCGTATGTGGTGCCCGGTGGACGCTTCCGCGAGGTGTATTACTGGGACAGCTACTTCACGATGCTGGGACTGGCCTCCAGTGGCCGCTGGCCCCAGGTCCGCGCGATGGTCGACAACTTCGCGTGGCAGCTCGACCAGTACGGGCACATTCCCAACGGCAACCGCAGTTACTACCTGAGCCGCTCGCAGCCGCCGTTCTTCAGTCTGATGGTGACCCTGCTGGCCGCGCACGAAGGCGATCAGGCGTACCGCCGCTATCTGACACAGCTGCGCACCGAGCACGACTTCTGGATGCGGGGCGCCGATGGCCTTGCGCCCGGCCAGGCACGCGAGCGCGTGGTGCGCATGCCCAATGGCGACCTGCTCAACCGCTACTGGGATGCTCGCGCGGTGCCGCGTAGCGAATCGTGGACGGACGATCTGGCGACGGCGGCACAGGCACCGCAGCGGGCACCCTCGCAGGTGTACCGCGACCTTCGCGCCGGCGCCGAATCCGGCTGGGATTTCAGCTCGCGATGGATGGACGACCCCAGTGCACTGTCCAGCATCCAGACCACGTCGATCGTTCCAGTCGACCTGAACAGTCTGCTGTACCACCTCGAGCAGACCATGGCCCGGGCCAGCCGCGTGGCCGGCGACCGCGCATCGGCCCGCGACTACTCGGCCCGGGCCGAGGCCCGACGCACGGCCATCAATCGCCTGCTGTGGGATGCGGCGCAGGGCTGGTATGCCGATCATGATCTGCGCAGCGGACAGCTGCGCCCTGCCCTGACCGCTGCCGCGCTGTATCCGTTGTGGTTGAAGATCGCCACCGATGAGCAGGCGCGACGCAGCGCCGACGCAGCCGAAGCACAATTGATGCGTGAGGGCGGCCTGCTGACCACCACCCTCGTCAGCGGCCAGCAGTGGGACGCGCCGAACGGGTGGGCACCGCTGCAGTGGGTGGCCGTCGATGGCCTGCAGCACTACGGTCAGGAGCGCCTGGCGCGGCAGCTGGGAGTGCGCTTCCTGCGCACCGTGCAGTCCGTCTACGATCGGCAAGGCAAGCTGGTGGAGAAGTACGTGGTCGATGGCTCCGCGGGCGGAGGGGGTGGCGGCGAGTATCCGCTGCAGGATGGCTTCGGCTGGAGCAACGGGGTGACACTGGCACTGCTGGATCGCCTGTGCCCGCGGCAGCAGACCTGCGAGAACGCGGGCGACGTCGAGTAGCTAGCGCACTGATCGTGCGATTGCGTACTGCGCCGCGTAGTAGGTGGACAGCACCAGCAGGCTTGCCAGCGGCAGGCCACCGGCGAAGCGGTCCCAGGCCAGCAGTGAATCGCTGGCGACGAACAGCAGGGCGCCGGCTGCCGCCCAGCGCGCACTGCCCGCTTCGACAGCGTCCGGTCGCGGGCGGGTCCACTGCCGTGCCAGCGCCAGGATCGCCATGCACGCCAGTACCACCACATAGGCCAGCACAGGGATGCGCATCGGCGCCGGCAGATGCGGCCATAGACCGGACACGTTGAGCGCGGCGAACACACCCAGAAGTCCCCCTGCGGCGACCAGGCCGCGACCCGCGCGCAGACCATCGCGGAAGGCGACGATGTAGCAGAGGTGGGCCAGCAGGAACGCCAGCAGGCCGGGGACGAAGGCATCCATCGGCAGCATGAGCGCGATGTCGCCTGCGCACGAGAGCAGCATGCCCGCCAGCACCGCGCGCCGGTACGATGGCGATCCAGCAGGACGCACCTGCCATACCATCGCCGCGATCAGCAGGGTCGCTGCCGGCTTTGCCAGCCAGTGCAGCCAGCGGCCTTCGCCGGGCAGGAATGCACCGACGATGGCCAGCACCGCCAGCAGCAGGACCGCACTGCCGCCCAGGCGTGGTCTCATCGCGGCTTCCACAGCTCGGCCAGCTGATCCGGGCGGCCGGGAATGCGCTCCAGCACCGGATACTGCAGGCCACCGTGATAGTCGATCCGGATCGGCACGATGCGGTCGAACTGCTTGACCAGCAGCGTGATCGGCGCCTTGTTGGTGGCGGCAACGGCAACCGCGTCCTTCAACCGCTCGCTGCTGTACTCGCGGTCACCGATGGCGATCACCTTCATGCCCGGCGCCAGGCCTGCGTTGAAGGCGGGACTGTCCCAGATCACGTCGCCGACCACACCGCTGTCCATCACCGTCGCACCGAGCGAGTACGCCAGCAGCGCCGCCTTGGCGCGTTTTTCCTGTGCCTTGTAGGCATCGTTCGGCGCGTCGCGGTAGACCAGCTTCCAGCCGGCCAGTTCCAGACCGCCGGTCAGCGATCCGTGGCCGTCCAGGCGCTGCCGCAGGAAGCCGGCCCAGTCGTACGGAGCAATGGCGTTCAAGGTCGCCACCACGTCGTCGAACGTATACGGATTGACGTCCCAGTCACCGTTGCCTACGCCAAAGAAGGCACGGGCAAAATCATCCAGGCTGCGCCGGTTTCCGGTCAGCGCGCGCAGCCTGCCCTCCACTTCCAGCCACAGCATCTGGCCGCCGGAGTAGTAGTCCTCGCTCATCTGGTAATTGCGATACGGCAGTGTGCGCCGCTGGGCGATGGTCGGGTCGTTGGTGGTGTCCTGCAGTGGCCGCCAGGCCAGTCCCGGGCGACCGCGATCATAGGTCGCCGCAACATTGGCCAGCATGTCGCGCGCCTGATCGGTGGACCACAACCCCGAGCGGGCGGCCAGCACCTGGCCCCAGAACTGGGTCTGGCCTTCGTACACCCACAGCAGGCTGTCACCCATCGGAACGTTGAAGTTGTCGGTTGCCAGGTCCGCGCCACGGCGATACTTGCCGTTCCAGGAATGCGTGTACTCGTGCGGCAGCAGGTCACGCATCCAAGCCGAGTCATCCCACTCGGTGAAGTAGCCCGGCGCAGCGCTGTTCTCGCTGGAGCGATGATGCTCCAGCCCGATGCCGCCCAGACGGTCGGTCAATGCCAGCAGGAACTCGTAATGGTCGTAGTGGCGCGCGCCGTACAAGCGGTCAGCCTGCTGCACCAGGGCGCGGTGCGCCTTGATCTGTGCCTCGGTCGGCTTCAGCGACTTCGCTTCATCGGCGAACACGTTCAGGTGCACCGGCGCCTTGGCGCCCGGGTCCAGATCGATGCGCTGGTAATGCTCACCGGCGAACAGCGGCGAATCGACCAGATGGTCGAAAGTGATCGGCTTGAACACCACCGTGTCACCGTCGCGCCGGACTGTTTCGAGCGCGGTGGCATAGCTCCAGCCCTTCGGCAGGGTCACGCTGGCCTGGGCCTGCAGATGGCGTGCATCAACTCCGGCCGGATACAGCGCGTTGGCGTTCCACTGCAGGTTGAGCATTTCCGGCGTCATCACCACGCGGCCCTGGTTGCCGCCCTGCGAGGACAGGAAATCGAACTGCGCCACGATCTCGCTGACGCCCTCCGGCACATCGACCTTGAACGCATAGACGTTGTACTGGTCGCGCTGCCAGGCCAGCGGCTTGCCATTGGCCGTGACGCGCAGGCCAGCGAGCTTGTCGATCGGGCCGGTGGGCGAATGGTTGCCGGGAATCCACTGCGGGTACAGCAGGGTCATCGGGCCGGGTTTTGCCGGCACGGTGGCGGTCACCTTGAAGATGCGCCGGGCCAGATCGCGCGCGTCCACGTCGATGCGCAGCAGGCCGTGCGCAGCGGCATCGGCCGGCGGCGGGCTCTGCGCCAGCGCGGGTGTGGCCGCCAGCGCGAACAGCACGGACATCACCAGGGCACGGGTCTTCATCGGGCGGCTTCCAACAGCGGAGAATCCTCCGATGCTAGGCCTGTGTGGTGCGCGGCCCCATGGCCAAAGGTCATGGGCGGGCTGCCCATCCGCGCATGCCCAAAAGCGTGCGAACCAAGGTTCGCACCCACCTTGTGCTGGTTTGCACCCACCAGAGCGGTTTTTGCACCCACCAGAGCGGTTTCAGTAGATCCACGCCGTGCGTGGACGAGGCCTTTCCCGGTCAGTCGATCAGGCGCAGGCGCAGTTCCTTCGGCAGCGCGAACACCATCGATTCCGGCTCGCCATCAAGCTCGGACACACTGCCCGCGCCCAGTTCGGCCAGGCGCGCAAGCACGCCATCGACCAGCACCTGCGGTGCCGACGCACCGGCGGTGACGCCGATGTGCTGCTTGCCCTGCACCCAGGCCGGGTTGATCTCATGGGCGCCGTCGATCAGGTAGCTCTCGACGCCTTCGCGCCGTGCCAGCTCGCTCAGCCGGTTGGAATTGGAGCTGTTCGGGGACCCGACCACCAGCACCAGATCGCAGCGCTTGGCCAGGTCACGTACCGCGTCCTGCCGGTTCTGCGTGGCGTAGCAGATATCGTCGTTCTTCGGCCCCTGCATGGCCGGGAAGCGCTCGCGCAGCGCGTCGATGATGCCGCGCGTATCGTCCACGGACAGCGTGGTCTGGGTGGTGTAGGCGAAGTTCTCGGGCTGGTTGATCTGCAGCGTGGCGACCTGCTCCACATCCTCCACCAGGTAGATCTGGCCGGTACCGGCTTCCTGGTTCCACTGCCCCATCGTGCCTTCCACTTCCGGATGGCCCGCGTGGCCGATCAGCACCACGTCGCGGCCCGCACGGCAATGGCGCGCCACTTCGAAGTGGACCTTGGTGACCAGCGGACAGGTAGCATCGAATACCTTCAGGCCACGACGCTCCGCTTCCAGGCGCACTGCCTGCGATACACCGTGGGCACTGAAGATGACGGTGTTGTTGTCCGGCACCTCGTCCAGTTCCTCGACGAAGATCGCACCGCGCTGCTTCAGATCATCGACCACGAAGCGGTTGTGCACCACCTCATGACGGACGTAGATGGGCGCGCCGAGCGTTTCGATCGCGCGCTTCACGATCTCGATCGCACGATCGACACCGGCACAGAAACCACGCGGGTTGGCGAGCAGCACATCCATCAGTTCAATCTCCCGGCAGCGGCCGGCTTACGGTTTCGGAGTGGCATTATCCGCCTTTTTGGCGGACCTGCCGTCGAACAGGCCGGTCAGGGCGATGCCGATGGCACCGACCACGATGGCCGAGTCGGCGATGTTGAACGCCGGCCAGGTATAGCTGCCAACGTACCACTGGATGAAATCGACGACATGACCGTGCACCTGGCGGTCGATCACGTTGCCGATCGCCCCGCCGATGATCAGCGCATAGGGAACGGCGGCCTTCCAGTTGCCACGGGCGGTGCCACGCAGCCACCATGCCATCAGGCCGCTGATGGCGATCGCCAGCGCCGTGAAGAAATACTTCTGCCAGCCACCGGCGTCGCTGAGGAAACTGAATGCGGCACCGGTGTTGTAGGTGCGATACCAGTTCCAGAAGCCATCGATGACCACCACCGGCTGGAACTCCGGCAGGCTCGACAGGACCCAGGCCTTGGACCACTGGTCCAGGCCGATGATGGCCGCCGACAGCAGCAGCCAGACCAGAGCGTTGGGATGCGGACGGGCGGCGCTCATCAGAACCAGCTCCGAACTTCGCCAGCGCCGTCGATGTTGCTCACGCAACGGCCGCACAGTTCCGGGTGATCGGCATGACTGCCGACGTCGGCGCGGTGATGCCAGCAGCGCACACACTTGGCCTTGGTGGTCGGCTGGGCACTGACGAACACCTCGTCGGTGGTTGCCGGACGCACCTGCACGTCACCGCTGATGAACAGGAAGCGCAGTTCGTCGGCCAGCGGCTGCCAGCGCGCCGCCTGCTCTTCGCTGGCGGCCACGGTGATCTCGGCCTCCAGGGCGGCGCCGATCGCGCCGTTGGCACGCATCGGCTCGAGCACCTTGGCCACCTGCTCGCGCACGGCCAGCAGCTGGTCGAAATCGGCAGCGTTGAGCTGGGCATCCGCCGGCAGCGGCGCCAGGCCCTCGTACCAGGTGGTGAACAGCACGTGGCCGGTGCGCGTGCCCGGCAGGTAGCCCCACAGCTCGTCGGCGGTGAAGGTCAGGATCGGTGCCACCCAGCGGGTGAACGCCTCGGCGATGTGATACATCGCGCTCTGCGCCGAACGGCGACCGTGCGAGTCGGTCGGCATCGTGTACAGGCGGTCCTTGGTGACGTCCAGGTACAGCGAGCCCAGGTCCACGCTGCAGAAGTTCAGCAGCAGCTGCACGATCTCGGCCATGTTGTAGCCGTCGTAGGCCGCCTTGATCTTCTCCTGCAGTTCCCACGCGCGATGCACGATCCAGCGGTCCAGCGCGACCATCTGGTCGAGCGGGCGCAGGTCCCGGGCCGGATCGAAACCGTCCAGGTTGCCGAGCAGGAAGCGCGCGGTGTTGCGCAGGCGACGGTAGGCGTCGGCATTGCGCTTGAGGATTTCCTGCGACAGCGACATCTCGTTGCTGTAGTCGGCCGAGGCGATCCACAGGCGCAGGATGTCCGCGCCCAGCTTGTTCATGATGTCCTGCGGCTCGATGCCGTTGCCCAGCGACTTGGACATCTTGCGACCGTGCTCGTCCACGGTGAAACCGTGGGTGAGGCACTGCTTGTAGGGCGCGCGCCTGTCGATTGCCACGCCGGTCAGCAGCGACGACTGGAACCAGCCGCGGTGCTGGTCCGAGCCTTCCAGGTACAGGTCGGCCGGCTTGCCGAAGCCACGCGCGGCCAGCACGCCTTCATGGGTGACACCCGAGTCGAACCAGACGTCGAGGATGTCGGTGACCTTCTCGTAGTCGGCCGCTTCTGCGCCCAGCAGTTCGGTTGCATCCAGCGAGTACCACACGTCGATGCCCTCGGCTTCGACACGGTCGGCAACCTGCTGCATCAGCTCCACCGAGCGCGGGTGGATCTCGCCGGTCTGGCGATGGGTGAACAGTGCGATCGGCACGCCCCAGGTGCGCTGGCGCGAGATCGTCCAGTCCGGACGGCCATCGACCATGCTCTGGATGCGCGCCTTGCCCCAGGCCGGGAACCAGCCGACGGTGTCGATCGCGGCCAGCGCATCGCTGCGCAGGTTGGCCTTGTCCATCGAGATGAACCACTGCGGGGTGGCACGGAACACCACCGGCGTCTTGTGGCGCCAGCAGTGCGGATAGCTGTGGCGGATCGGGTGGAAGGCCAGCAGCGTGCCGTTGTCGCGCAGCACGCCGATGATGGCCTCCTGCGCCTTCCACAGGTGCTGGCCGGCCAGTACCACGTCACCGGCCGGCGGCGTCGATTCCAGGTACACGCCACGGCCATCGATCGGCGTCACCTGGCCGGCGTTGTACGTGTCGAGCAGGCCGTACTTCTGGCTGACCACGTAGTCTTCCTGGCCATGTCCGGGAGCGGTGTGCACCGCACCGGTACCGTCTTCGTCGGACACATGGTCGCCGTTGAGCAGCGGGATCGCGCGCCCGGCATAGAACGGATGCGACAGCAGCTGGTTTTCCAGTGCAGCGCCCGTGGTTTCGCCGTGCAGTACCACCTCCTCGACGCCGTAGCGCTGCAGCGCACGTCCAGCCAGCGCAGCGGCAAGCACCAGCCAGCGGCGCTTGCCGTTGTGCGCCGGACCTTCGGCCAGCACGTAACGGATGTCCGCACCCAGCGACACGGCCAGCGACGCCGGCAGCGTCCACGGCGTGGTGGTCCAGATCGGCACCGCCACGTCCACATCGGCCGGCACGCTCACGCCGAATGCCTGGCCGATGGCCTGCGGATCGCGCGCGGGGTATGCCACGTCGATCGCCGGCGATTCCTTTTCCTGGTATTCGATCTCGGCTTCGGCCAGCGCCGAACCGCAGTCGAAGCACCAGTACACCGGCTTGGCACCCCGCACCAGGTGGCCATTGGCCACCACCTTGGCCAGTGCGCGGATCTCGTTGGCCTCGAAGTCGAAGCTCAGGGTCTTGTACGGGTTGTCCCAGTCACCGGTCACGCCCAGACGCTTGAAGTCCACGCGCTGGATGTCGATCTGCTCTTCGGCGAACTCACGGCACTTCTGCCGGAATTCAACCGCATCGAGCTTCACGCCGACCTTGCCCCACTTCTTTTCCACCGCGATCTCGATCGGCAGGCCGTGGCAGTCCCAGCCGGGCACGTAGGGCGCATCGAAACCGGCCAGGTAGCGCGACTTGACGATGATGTCCTTCAGGATCTTGTTGACCGCGTGGCCCAGGTGGATGCGGCCGTTGGCATACGGCGGGCCGTCGTGCAGCACGAACAGCGGGCGGCCGGCGGCGTTGTCGCGCAGCTGCTGGTAGAGCCCCTGCTCCTCCCACCGCGCCAGAATGCCCGGCTCGCGCTTGGGCAGGTCGCCGCGCATCGGGAAATCGGTGGCTGGCAGGTTCAGGGTGGTCTTGTAGTCCTGGCTCACGCAGTGGCTCGCAATCTATGTTCGGAAAGGATGGCGCGCGCCTGCTCGGCGTCGCGGTGCATCTGGTCGGTCAGTGCCGCCAGATCATTGAACTTCTCTTCGTCACGCAGCTTGGCGACGAATTCAACGTCGATGTGGCGACCGTACAGGTCACCCTGGAAATCGAACAGGTGGGCTTCCAGCAGCGGCTCCACGCCCTCTACCGTCGGCCGCGTGCCGAAGCTGGACACCGACGGCCAGGGCTGGTCGAACACACCGTGCACCCAGGTCGCGTAGATGCCCGACAACGCCGGGGTCTTGGGGAAACGCAGGTTGGCGGTCGGGAAGCCCAGCGTGCGGCCGAGCTGGCGACCACGCACCACGCGCCCGCTGATCGCGTAAGGGCGACCGAGCAGATCGCCGGCCCGGGCGAAATCGCCGGACTGCAGCAGCTGGCGGATGCGGGTACTGGAAATGCGCTCGCCGTGCAGGTCGACCGCCTCGATCTCGCCCGCGCTGAAGCCCAGCTCGCCACCCAGCTTCTGCAGCAGGGCCAGATCACCGCGGCGACGGTTGCCGAAGCAGAACTCCGGCCCGATCCACACTTCGCGGGCATTCAGTCGCCGCACCAGCAGCTGGCGGACGAAGGTTTCGGCCGGCATCGCCGCCATCGCTGCATCGAAGCGCAGCAGCCCCACCGCGTCCACCCCCAGCTCGCGCAGCATCTCGACCTTGCTGCGTGCCAGCGTCAGGCGCGGTGGTGGTGTGCCCTGGGCGAAGAACTCACGGGGCAACGGTTCGAACGCCACGGCCACCGCAGCCACGCCCAAGGCGCGCGCGCGCGCAACGGCATGCCGCACCAGTGCACGATGCCCCAGATGGAGGCCGTCGAATGCACCGATGCAGACCACGCTTCCGTTGGGGAACAGCTCCCCGCCCTCGACGCTTCTGAACAGCCTGCTCATCAACTCCCGTTCCGGCCCACCCGGGGCCGCCGCTTCAATGGTGTAACCCTGAAGTATAGCCGCCGCAGGCGACGATCAATGCCCGCGCAGGTCGCGCGGGCGGAAGCCCATGGCCAGCATCGCCAACAGATAGGTCAGGCCACCGCCCCCCACCAGCAGGATCAGGCCGCCGATCCGGTGCCATTTGTCCATCCCGGTGAAGGCCGGCATCCAGTACAGCAGGGCCAGCAGCACGCCGACCATGCACGCGCACGCCACCAGCAGCCGCACGAGGTAGCTGCCCCAGCCCGGCAGGCGCTGGTAGACATCGGTCTTGCCCAGCCAGTACCACAGCAGGCCCAGGTTCAGGTAACTGGACAACGCACTGGCAATGCCCAGCGCCAGATGCAGGCCGGGCTGCTTGCCGATGGCCGTCATCACACCCTGCGCCTTCAGCGCGTCCGGCACCATCACCTGATACAGCACGGCCAGCAGGACGAAGTTGAACACCATGTTGGCCACCAGCGCGGCCACGCCGGCACGTACCGGGGTGCGGGTATCCTGGCGGGCATAGAAGGCCGGCAGGACCACCTTCAACAGGGCGAAGGCCGGCAGGCCGAAGCTCAGGCCATACACCGACAGCGCGGTCATGCGGGTGTCGAAGGCGGTGAACTGGCGGTACTGGAACAGCGTGGCGATCAGCGGTTCAGCCAGCAGCACCAGGCCCAGCATGGCCGGCACCGAGATCAGCAGGGTCATGCGCAGGCCCCAGTCGAGCGAGCGCGAGAAGCCCTCGCGGTCGGTGCTGACGTGGTGGCGGGCCAACGCCGGCAGGATCACCGTGCCCAGGGCCACGCCGAACACCCCCAGCGGCAACTCCAGGAAGCGGTCGGCCAGGGACAGCCAGGACTGCGAGCCATCCGTCAGCTTGGCCGCGATCAGGGTGTCCAGCAGCAGGTTGATCTGCGCCACCGAGGAACCGAACAGGGTCGGCACCATCAGGGTCAGCACCTTGCGCACACCCGGGTGGTTCCAGCCCCAGCGCGGCAGGGTCAGCAGATTGATCCCCTTGAGCGAGGGCAGCTGGAACAGCAACTGCAGGATACCGGCCGCCAGCACGGCCCAGCCCAGCGCCAGGATCTGCTTTTCCGGGGTGCCGCCGAGTTGCGGCGCCAACCACAGCGCGCCGGCGATCATGCACAGGTTGAGGATGACCGGGGTCAGCGCCGGCATCGCGAAGCGCTGGAAGCTGTTCAGCGCCCCGCCGGCCAGCGCGGTGAGCGAGACGAACAACAGGAACGGGAAGGTCAGGCGGAACAGATCGACCAGCAGGGTCTGTTTGACCGGGTCGGTATCAGCGCCACTTGAGAACGCCACCGCCAGCTGGGGAGCGAAGATCAACGCCAGCGCGGTGACCGCCAGCAGCGTCCCGCCCAAGGTGCCCGCCACGCGTGACATCAGTTCGCGCAGTTCGGTGTGGCTGCGGGTCTCCTTCACCTCGGTGAACACCGGCACGAAGGCGGTGGCGAAGGAGCCTTCGGCGAACAGGCGACGCAGGAAATTGGGTACCCTGAACGCCACCCAGAACGCATCGGTGACCGCATTGGTGCCGAACGTGGTGGTGATCACCTGGTCCCGGACAAGTCCGAGCACCCGCGAGACCATGGTCATGCTGCTGAACGACAGCAGGCCCCGCAACATCTTCGGTGAACTCACTCAACGTCCCTCTTGACAATCGACTTGACGTACATTTCCCGCGCCATCATACTAGCCAGCTTGCTGTTCCCATAACACCGATTTTTTCAGGAAACCACCACCGTGGCCAATATCAAGTCCGCCAAGAAGCGCGCCAAGCAGACCGTCGTGCGCAACGCGCGCAACGTGGCTCAGCGCTCGATGCTGCGCACCGCTGTCAAGAAAGTGATCAAGGCGCTGGACGCCAACGATGCCGCCGGCGCCGAAGCCGCCTTCGCCGTTGCCCAGCCGATCCTGGATCGCTTCAGCGCGCGTGGCCTGATCCACAAGAACAAGGCTGCTCGCCACAAGAGCCGCCTGAACGACCGCATCAAGGCCCTCAAGGCCGCCTGATCCGGTTGCCGCCGGGGCTGCCGTCCCGGCGACACGCAAAAGCCCGGCTCCGGCCGGGTTTTTTGTTGCCTGCACTCCGGGCCCTGCCCGCCTTCCGTAGAGCCGAGCCCATGCTCGGCTGCTGCCTGCATCGCAACCAACAAAAAAACCCGGCCGAAGCCGGGCTTTTCTGGCGGGAGCCACAACGCCCTTACTGCGCGTTGCGGGCCTCCAGCTCCTCTTCCTTCTGCCGATCGAAGAAGGCCATGATCCGGCTCATGATCGGGAAGGTACCTTCGCGCCCCAGGGCGGACACCAGGAACCAGGGCTCCTTCCAGCCCAGCTCGGCCACGATCTGTTCGGCCGCCGCCTTGGCCTCGTCCTCGAACATCAGGTCAGCCTTGTTCAGCACCAGCCAGCGCGGCTTTTGCAGCAGTTCCGGATCGTGCTTTTCCAGCTCGCGCTCGATCGCGCGCACCTGCTCGACCGGGGAGATACCTTCCACGCCACCCTCCATCGGCGAGATGTCCACCAGGTGCAGCAGCAGGCGGGTGCGCTGCAGGTGGCGCAGGAACTGCGCGCCCAGGCCGGCACCGTCGGCCGCACCCTCGATCAGGCCCGGAATGTCGGCAATCACGAAGCTGCGGTAGTTCTCGACCTTCACCACGCCCAGATTCGGGTACAGCGTGGTGAACGGGTAGTCGGCCACCTTCGGCGTCGCCGCCGAGACAGCGCGGATCAGGGTGCTCTTGCCGGCATTGGGGAAGCCCAGCAGGCCGACGTCGGCCAGCAGCTTCAGTTCCAGCTTCAGCGTGCGCTCTTCGCCCGGCTCGCCCGGCAGCGCCTGGCGCGGCGAACGGTTGGTCGAGCTCTTGAAGTGCATGTTGCCCAGGCCGCCCCTGCCGCCCTTGGCCACCAGCAGGCGGTCGTTGTGCTGGGTCAGGTCGCCGATGATTTCATCGGTGGCGACGTTGATGACCACGGTGCCGACCGGCACGGTGATGGTCAGATCTTCGCCACCCTTGCCGTAGGCCTGCCGGCCCATGCCGTTCTCGCCGCGCTGCGCCCTGAAGATGCGGTCATGGCGGAAGTCGACCAGGGTGTTCAGGTTTTCGTCGGCGCGGATGTACACGCTGCCGCCCGCACCGCCGTCGCCGCCGTCCGGGCCGCCGAGCGGAATGAACTTCTCGCGACGGAAGCCAATGCAGCCGTTGCCGCCGTTGCCGGCGAACACTTCGATTTCTGCTTCGTCTACCAGTTTCATTGTTTCGATGCCTGCGATGGGCGCGGCCAACCTGCCGTCGCCTTGAATGTAATGCCAGCCGATGGCGGGCAACCCGGCGCAGCCGGTCTTGCTTTTTACTCTAACGAAAAGCCCCGCCGAAGCGGGGCTCTTCATGCAGCATTCCCATGCCGGGGCACGGGTGCCGGCGGATGCCTGGATCAGGCTTCGGCCGAGACGATGCTGACGGTGCGACGCTTCTTCGGACCCTTGACCGAGAACTCCACCTTGCCGTCCACGAGGGCGAACAGGGTGTGGTCACGGCCCAGGCCGACGCCGGAACCCGGGTGGAACTGGGTGCCGCGCTGGCGCACGATGATGTTGCCTGCTTCGATGGCCTGGCCGCCGAAGATCTTGACGCCGAGGTACTTCGGGTTGGAGTCGCGACCGTTGCGCGAGGAGCCTACGCCCTTTTTATGTGCCATGACTGCTTCTCCTGATGCTTAGCCGGCGATGCCGGTGATCTCGATTTCGGTGTAGTACTGACGGTGACCCTGGCGCTTCATGTGGTGCTTGCGGCGACGGAACTTGATGATCCGGACCTTGTCAGCACGACCCTGGGACAGAACCTTGGCGGTGACGGCGGCGCCCTTCAGCGCATCGCCCAGCTTCACGCCATCGCTGTCGCCCAGCATCAGGATGTTGTCGAACTTGATCTCGCTGCCGACTTCGACTTCGAGCTTTTCAACGCGGAGCTTTTCGCCCTGCGCCACGCGGTATTGCTTACCGCCGGTGACCAGTACTGCGTACATGACCAGGCCTTCCTCTGTAGTTATTGTGGTCTGAGCTGCCGCCATCGAGGGCGGACAGGAGCGGAATTGTACGCAGATCAACGGCCGCGGGTCAAGTCAACCCCTGAACGGCCTGGGGGGCCCGGCCGGAACGAGGTCGGATCCCTTTTCACAACGTGAAAAGGGATCTGACCCCCACCTGTCGGCCTGTCTCAGAAGGTGAGACACCGGGCTGGCATTGTCGCCCATTGCCCCCATCTGGTCACCTCGGTAGGCTGACCGATTGCCGTTCCCTGCTGGCCCGGCACCCAGCCAACGCCCCCACAACCGGATTCCCCATGGCGATGGATTTCATCCGCATCCGCGGCGCGCGGACGCACAACCTGAAGAACCTCGACCTCGACCTGCCCCGCGACAAGCTGATCGTGATCACCGGCCTGTCCGGCTCGGGCAAGTCGTCGCTGGCTTTCGACACGATCTACGCCGAAGGCCAGCGTCGCTACGTCGAGTCGCTGTCGGCCTACGCCCGGCAGTTCCTGAGCGTGATGGAGAAGCCGGACCTTGACCACATCGAGGGCCTGTCTCCGGCGATCTCGATCGAGCAGAAGTCGACGTCGCACAACCCGCGCTCGACGGTCGGCACGATCACCGAGATCTACGACTACCTGCGCCTGCTGTACGCCCGCGTCGGCACGCCGCGCTGCCCCGACCACGGCTATCCGCTGGAAGCGCAGACGGTCAGCCAGATGGTCGACCAGGTGCTGACGCTGGACCCGGAACAGCGCTACATGCTGCTGGCCCCGGTGATCCGCGATCGCAAGGGCGAACACGCGCAGGTATTCGACCAGCTGCGCGCACAGGGCTTCGTGCGCGTGCGCGTGGATGGCGAGCTGCATGAGATCGACGCGGTGCCGCCGCTGGCGCTGCGCCAGAAGCACACCATCGAGGCGGTGATCGACCGCTTCCGCCCGCGCGAGGACATCAAGCAGCGCCTGGCCGAGAGCTTCGAGACCGCGCTGAAACTCGGCGACGGCATGGCCTCGGTGCAGAGCCTGGACAACACCGCCAGCGCGCCGACCCTGTTCTCCTCCAAATACTCCTGCCCGGTCTGCGATTACTCGCTGCCGGAGCTGGAACCGCGCCTGTTCTCGTTCAACGCGCCGATGGGCGCCTGCCCCGGTTGTGATGGCCTGGGCATGGCCGAATTCTTCGATCCCTCGCGCGTGGTCGTGCATCCCGAGCTGTCCCTGGCCGCCGGCGCAGTACGTGGCTGGGACCGTCGCAATGCGTACTATTTCCAGCTGATCGCCTCGCTGGCACGTCACTACAAGTTCGACGTCGATGCCGCCTGGAACTCGCTGCCGGCCAAGGTGCAGCAGGCCGTGCTGTATGGCAGCGGCGAGGACGCAATCACGTTCACCTACTTCACCGAAGCCGGCGGCCGCACCCAGCGCAAGCACCGCTTCGAGGGCATCATTCCCAACCTGGAACGCCGCTACAAGGAAACCGAGTCGGCGGCCGTGCAGGAGGAGCTCGGCAAGTACATCAGCGAGCGCGCCTGCCCCGAGTGCAACGGTGCCCGCCTGAACAAGGCTGCGCGCAACGTGTTCGTGGCCGACCGGCCGCTGCCGGACCTGGTGGTGCTGCCGATCGACGAAGCCCTGAAGTTCTTCAGCGAACTGAGCCTGCCGGGCTGGCGTGGCGAGATCGCCTCGAAGATCGTCAAGGAGATCGGCGAACGCTTGGGCTTCCTGGTCGACGTGGGCCTGGACTACCTCACTCTGGAGCGCAAGGCCGATACCCTCTCCGGTGGCGAGGCACAGCGCATCCGCCTGGCCAGCCAGATCGGTGCCGGCCTGGTCGGCGTGATGTACGTGCTCGACGAGCCGTCGATCGGCCTGCACCAGCGCGACAACGAACGCCTGCTGGGCACCCTCACCCGCCTGCGCGACCTCGGCAACACGGTGATCGTGGTCGAGCATGACGAAGATGCGATCCGCCTGGCCGACTACGTGCTGGACATCGGCCCGGGCGCGGGCGTGCACGGTGGCGAGATCGTCGGCCAGGGCACCCTGCAGGACATCCTGGATGCACCCCGTTCGCTGACGGGCCAGTACCTGTCCGGCAAGCGCTCGATCGAGATCCCGGCGCGCCGGCACCGGCCGAACCCGAAGATGACCCTGCATCTGCGCGGCGCCAGCGGCAACAACCTGAAGGGCGTGGACCTGTCGATTCCCTCGGGCCTGCTGACCTGCGTGACCGGCGTGTCCGGCTCGGGCAAGTCGACGCTGATCAATGACACCCTGTTCTCGCTGGCCGCCAACGAGATCAACGGCTCCTCGCACCCGGTCGCCCCGTACAAGGAGATCGATGGCCTGGACCTGTTCGACAAGGTCGTAGACATCGACCAGTCGCCGATCGGCCGCACCCCGCGCTCGAACCCGGCCACCTACACCGGACTGTTCACCCCGCTGCGCGAGCTGTTCGCACAGGTGCCCGAAGCGCGTGCGCGTGGTTATTCACCGGGTCGTTTCAGCTTCAACGTGCGCGGCGGACGCTGCGAGGCGTGCCAGGGTGATGGCCTGATCAAGGTCGAGATGCACTTCCTGCCGGACGTGTATGTGCCCTGCGATGTCTGCCACGGCAAGCGCTACAACCGCGAAACGCTGGAGATCCTGTACAAGGGCTTCAACATCAACGACGTGCTGGAAATGACCGTCGAAGATGCGCTGAAGCTGTTCGAGCCCGTGCCGTCGATCGCGCGCAAGCTGGAAACGCTGGTGGATGTCGGCCTGAGCTACATCAAGCTGGGACAGAGCGCGACCACGCTGTCCGGTGGTGAAGCGCAGCGCGTGAAACTGTCCAAGGAGCTGTCGCGCCGCGATACCGGCCGCACCCTGTACATCCTCGATGAACCGACCACCGGCCTGCACTTCCACGACATCGAAGCGCTGCTGGGCGTGCTGCACAAGCTGCGCGACGAAGGCAACACGGTGGTGGTGATCGAGCACAACCTCGATGTGATCAAGACCGCCGACTGGATCGTCGACCTGGGGCCGGAAGGCGGCCACCGGGGTGGCACCATCCTGGTCACCGGCACGCCGGAAGACGTGGCCGCCTGCCCGCAGTCGTACACCGGGCAGTTCCTGGCACGCATGCTGCCGTCCACCAGTGCGCGCCCGGAGCAGCCGGCCGCCGTGGCCAACAAGCCCGACGCCCGGCCGCCGCGCAAGGTGAAGCCGGAGAAGGTGGCGAAGAAGGCCGTGGCCGCCAAGAGCACCGGCAAGGCCAGCAAGAGCACGACCAAGAAGAAGGACGCCTGATGAGCAGCGAACACAAGATCCTGGCCCGCATCCCGATCAGCGTGCGCTGGCGCGACATGGACAGCATGGGCCATGTGAACAACGCCAAGTACATCTCCTACCTGGAGGAAGCGCGCGTGCGCTGGATGCTGGGCGTGGAAGGCGTGTCGATGACCGACCGCATCGCGCCGGTGGTGGCCGCGACCAACGTCAACTACCGGCTGCCGATCGTGTGGCCCAACGACATCCTGGTCGAACTGTTCGTCGAGCGCCTGGGCAACAGCAGCGTCACCATCGGTCATCGCATCGTCGACCAGCAGGACGAGTCGAAGCTGTACTCCGATGGCAACGTGGTGGTGGTCTGGATGGATACCCAGACCGGCAAAAGCGCGCCGCTGCCGGACGCGATCCGCAGCGCATCGAGCTGATGCACTGCGGGTGGGTGCCGGCCCGGGTCGGCCCCACCCCGCCGGGCATGGCCCGGCGCTACCGACGCCGGTCCGACCCTGATGCCCGGCGGAACGGGCGCTGCATCATGGAGCGGCCTTGCGTACCGTCAGCGTTGCGCTGGCGGTGCCACCGCCCTCCAGCTGCAACTGCAGCGGCACGACCTGCCCTTCCTTCAAAGCTCCCTCGCCTTCCATCAGCATCAGGTGCAGGCCACCGGGCTTGAGCTCGGTGCGCGCCCCGGCTGCAATCGGCAGCCGTTCGACTTCGCGCATCCGGCTGACACCGTCGACCACGGTGGTCTCGTGCAGTGACACGTCGCCGAAGGCCCTGCTGCCCGCGCCCACCACCGTCACCGGCGCTGCGCAGCGGTTCACGATCGTCCCGTAACCCGCCGTCATCGGCATGGCCGGGTTCGGCGGCAGGCGCACCCAGCCCTGCTCCACCGTCACACAGCGTGATTCCGCCGCCGCTGCTGCGGACGCACACAGAAGCAACAGTACGCCAACGAATGGTTTGGTTATCATCGCCCACGTTCCTTCTTCGCAACGAGACCGCAGCATGACGACGCTCATCGAGGTGATCAACCATGGTCCCATCCGCGAACTGCGCCTGGCGCGGCCGCCGGTCAATGCGCTGGACACCGACCTGTGCCGGCAGCTGATCCACGCCGTCGAGCAGGCCATGGCCGACGATGCGCACGGCATCGTGCTGTCCGGCAGCGAGCGCGTGTTCACCGGCGGCATGGACGTGCCACACCTGCTCTCCCACGGCGATGACAAGCACAAGCTGCTGGATACCTGGAATGCCTTCTTCGGCGCGGTACGTACGCTGGCCGAGAGCCGCATCCCGGTGGTCGCCGCGATCACCGGCCACGCCCCTGCCGGCGGTTGCGTGCTCGCCCTGTGCTGCGATTACCGGGTGATGGCGCGCAGCGCCGACCCGGCACACCCGTATGCCATCGGACTGAACGAGGTGCAGGTCGGCCTGATCGCACCGGAAGGCATCCAGCGCCTGCTGCGCCGTACCGTCGGCGTGCACCGCGCGGGGGTGCTGCTCACCACCGGTGCCCTGGTGCCGGCCGAGCAGGCGCTGCAGATCGGCCTGGTCGACGAACTGGCCGAGGGCGATCTGGTGGTCGCCCGCGCCGTGGCCTGGCTGCAGAACCTGCTCAGGCAGCCGCGGCAGCCGATGCTGCTGACCCGCGCCGTGGCCCGCAATGACCTGCACGAAGCGCTGCACCCGGACCTGATCCAGCTGGACCGGTTCGTAGAGGCCTGGTTCGCCCCGGACGCACAGAATGCCCTGCAGGCGCTGGTGGCGCGGCTGGGCAAGTAACGGTCTCCGCGCTCTGGGGTCAGCCCCCTTCTGCAATGCGAAAGGGATCCGACCCCGGACCGGTATAATCAAGGCCTCTTCATTGTTGTGGCCGCCCCCCTTGAACGACACGCCCGAACCCGTCGTCTCCGAGCTGATCGACCTGCTCACCCTGGAGCGTCTGGAGGACAACCTGTTCCGCGGACAAAGCCGCGACATCGGCACCAAGTACGTGTTCGGCGGGCAGGTGCTGGGCCAGGCGCTGGCCGCCGCCCAGGCCACGGTCGACAACGGGCGCCATGTGCATTCGCTGCACGCGTATTTCCTGCGGGCCGGCAACATCGACCATCCGATCGTCTATGACGTGGACCGCACCCGCGATGGCGGCAGCTTCTCCGTGCGCCGGGTGACCGCGATCCAGCATGGCAAGGTGATCTTCTTCTGTGCCGCCTCGTTCCAGCAGGCGGAGACCGGTGCCGAGCACCAGCACAAGATGCCCGAAGTGCCGCAACCGGAAGACATCGAGCCGAACCGCCCGTTGCCGGCCGAAGTGCTGGAGCGGCTGCCGATCAAAGTGCAGCGCTGGCTCTCGCGCGGTGGCCCGTTCGAGTTCCGCCACGTCTATCCCCGCGACGAACTGAATCCGCCCAAGCGCCCGCCCTATCACCAGGTCTGGATGCGGTTGAGCGAACCGGTCGGCGATGCCCCCGAGCTGCACCAGGCGCTGCTGGCCTACGCGTCCGACTTCCATCTGCTGGGCACGGCGACCTTCCCGCACGGTATCAGCTACTACCATCCGCACGTGCAGATGGCCTCGCTCGACCACGCGATCTGGTTCCACCGCCCGTTCCGCGCCGACGACTGGCTGCTCTATTCGCTGGACAGCCCCAGTGCGCAGGATTCGCGCGGCCTCGCCCGCGGCCAGTTCTTCACCCGTAATGGCGTGCTGGTGGCCAGCACGGCGCAGGAGGGCCTGATCCGCGTGGTTCCCGACCAGACTGCAGCGGCCGCCGTGCCGGCCAAGGACTGATCCGATGCGTCAGATCTTCAGCAGCCAGCGTGTGGAAACCGTCGAGGGCGTGGCCGAGCTCCTGCGCAGCCATGGCATCGAAGTGAAGGTGACCAATGGTCGCTCGTACAAGACCCGGCGGCGCGGCCAGTTCAGCTATACCGACCTGGGCAATACGCAGGGCTATCCAGCGGTCTGGATCGTGCGCGCCGACGACCAGCCACGTGCGCGCGACATCCTGCGCGATGCACGCCTGCTCGATACCACCCGCCGCGACCATCCCACGGCCGAGTTCGCGTTCCGCGACACGCCGGATGCCGGCAGCGGCGGGCGCAGCTGGGCCTGGCGGATCCGCATCGCACTGCTGGTGGTGATCGCTGGCGTGGCGCTGGTGATCGGCCTGCGCCACCGCGGTGGCCCGGCCCCCCCCCCCCGCCGGGCGGGGGGGGGGCCGCGCGCGGGGGGCCCCCGCCCAACACCCGCCGGGCGGGGCCCCCCCGGCCGCTACCGGGGCGCGAACCGGTCACATTCGGCGCGCAGCTCCGTCTTGGGACACAATCCAGCAGGAGCTGCCGCCATGACGACTTTCGCTGCAACGATCGACGAGACGCTTGAACGCGAGCTGCCGGCGGCCAGCAGCGGCTGCCAGCACGCCTATGGGCGCATCGTGCTCGCCTGCCAGAACACCGTGACCGCCATCGCCCTGGCCATCACCGGCGATCGCCAGGCCAGCGAGGACATCGCGCAGGAAGCGTTCGTGAAGGGCTGGCAGCAGCTGCACCAGCTGCGCAGTTCCACCAGCTTCCTGCCCTGGCTGCGGCAGATCACCCGCAACCTCGCGCGCGACTGGCTGCGTGCACAGCGCGGCAGGCCCCTGAGCGGCGAGGCCGCCGAAGTTGCGCTGGGCATGGCGGCCGACCCCTCGCCGACTGCCGCCGACCGCCTGCAGCGACTGGAAGAGGAGGTTGCCGCCGAGGACATCATCTCGGCGCTGCCCACCGACAGCCGCGAAGTCCTGCTGCTTTACTACCGGGAAGGTCAGCGCTCGCAGCAGGTGGCGGACCTGCTGGGCCTGAGTGATGCGGCGGTGCGCAAGCGCCTGTCGCGGGCCCGCGCGCAGGTCCGCGAGGGACTGCTGCAGCGCTTCGGCGAATTCGCGCGCAGCAGCGCACCCAGCGCTGCCTTCGCAACCACCGTGGTCTCGATGGTGCTGATCGCTGCGCCCGGCACGGCCAGTGCCGCGATCCTGCTCGGCACCGGTGTGGGCATTGGCGGCAGCAAGCTGGGGTTGGGCGGCGCCAGCGCAGCCGGCGGTACCGCGATGGGATCGCTGACAGCGGCGCTGGGGCACCTGCATCTGGTCCCGGCCCACAACTGGGCAGCGATCGCCGGTGCCGTGCTGGGCGGCGTGCTCGGCAGCTACCTGGGCGGTCGCTTCCTGCTGTCCTACGCCGAAACGGAACCGGAGCGGGCCCAGGTCCGGCGCTTCGTCCATCTCAACACCTGGACCGTGATGGCCTGCTGCCTGTCCATACTGCTGGTCGTGCTGCTGCAGACGCCGGTATGGGTACACCTGGTGGTCATGGCCATCGGCCTGGGCGCGGTCAACTACCAGTGCCTGGGACCGCTGCAGCGCCTGATGCGGCCCTTGATCGTGCGCGACGCGGCGCGGCGCGGGCGGAAGGGCATCAACTGGAAGTACGAAGCGATGTACGGCCGCAGCGCCATCATCGCGATGAACCTGCTGGTGATCGCCCTGGTGGCCTATACGCTGCTCGACAGCGGTCGCCTGTAACGGACGACGCAGGCAGTCTGCCGGCGTCGTCGTTGAACGTTGCGCCGTGATCAGCGCTGCGGCTTCGGTGCGGCGCCGTCACGCGGGCCCCCGTGGCGCGGGCCGCCATGCATCGGGCCCTTCGCCGCATCGAATTCGGCCTTGCTCAACTGGCCGTCCTTGTTGGTGTCGGCAGCGGCGAACCAGGCGTCGCGATGCTGCTTCATGCGCAGCTCGCGATCAGCCTTGTCCAGATAGCCGTCCTTGTTGAGATCGAGCTGGTCGAAACGTGCCGCCAGGCGCGGATCGGCCTTGGCCTCTTCGCGGCTGATGCGGCCGTCCTTGTCGGTGTCCAGCCTGGCCCAGCGCTCGCCGCCATGGCCGCCACGACGACCATGCTGCCAGCGCGGCATTTCATCGCGCGACAGCCTGCCGTCCTTGTTGCGGTCCAGTTCGTCGAACTTGGCCGCCAGACGTGGGTTGGCAGCGGCCTCGCTGCGGTCGATGACACCGTCACCGTTGGTGTCCAGCTTGGCCGGACGCTGTGCCGGTGCGGTCGGGGGAGTCGCCGCCAGCGCGACACCGGAGGCGGACGTGGCAAGCAGCAGGGCCAGCAGCAGGGGGGTACGGATCATGAGGTCACTCCTGGGGATGAGGTTGCGTCGGGGTGATCAGTTCACCCTCGAATGACAACAACGCCCGACCGCGACGGCGGTTGACGCAACCGCCAGTTCCGTTCATCCGGCGGACAGTCGCGTTCATTGCGACACGCTGGGGCTATGCTGTGCCCATGGCGATCCACGGCGACAGAGACGACGAACTGCGGCTGTTCCAGACCGGCGAGCACCCCTGCGGGTACTGGCCGGACCGGGTGGCGCGCGACCTGGTGATGGATCCCCACGACCGTCGCCTGGGCGGCCTGTATCCCCTCGCACTCAGCTGGGGCTTCCGCCGCAGCGGCGACCTGGTCTATCGGCCCCACTGCGCGCAGTGCCATGCCTGCGTGGCGGTACGGATTCCGGTGGCCCGGTTCGCACCGGACCGCAGCCAGCGTCGCTGCGCCACCCGCAACGCCGACCTGGAGGTGCGGATCACCGCCGCCACTGCGCGCGAGGATCTGTTTGCCCTCTACCACCGCTATCTGGTGCACCGCCACGCCAACGGCGGCATGGACGATCATGGCCCGCACGAGTTCGAGCAGTTCCTGATCGGCAGCTGGTCGCACACCCGCTTCCTGGAGATGCGCCTGCCGGGCCACGATGGCCGGCCCAGCCAGCTGCTCGGAGTGGCCGTCACCGATGTCACCGAGCACGGCCTTTCGGCGGTCTATACCTTCTTCGATCCAGACCACGCAGCGCGGGGACTGGGCACGTTCGCCATCCTGCAGCAGATCGAATGGGCGCGCCGCGAAGGACTGCCGCACGTCTATCTGGGCTACTGGATCCGTGAACACCAGAAAATGGACTACAAGCGCCGCTTCCGTCCGCTGGAGGCCTACGATGGCCGTCGCTGGCACGATTTCGACCGCGATCTGGACGGCCGCTGACAAACCGCTGACACCGGGCGGGGTGCACAATAGGCGGCATGAACGCCCAACCCCTGATCCTTGCCCTGGCCCTGCTGTGTGGCGCTGCGGCCCCTGCTCTTGCCAGGACCCCTGCGATGACCGAAACACCGTCCGCATCGCTGCGCCTGGCCACCTACAACACCTCGCTGTACTCCGATGAGGCCGGTGGCCTGATCAGGGAGCTTGAAGGCGACAGCGCGCATGCGCGCAAGATCGCCGCCGTGCTGCAGCAGGTGCGCCCGGACCTGGTGCTGCTGAACGAATTCGATTTCGACGACGCCCATCGCGCCGCCGACCTGTTCCAGAAGCGCTACCTGGAAGTGGCGCAGCCGGGCGGCGGCGCGCCGCTGCACTTCGCCTACCGCTACCTGGCCCCGGTCAACACCGGCGTGCCCAGTGGCCTGGACCTGGACAACAACGGCGTGGTCGGCGGCGAAGGTCGCAGCCGTGGCAACGATGCCTGGGGCTACGGCCTGCACCCGGGCCAGTACGGCATGCTGGTGCTGTCGCGCTACCCGATCGATGAAGCCAGGGTACGCAGCTTCCAGCTGCTGAAGTGGAGCACGATGCCGGGCGCGATCCGTCCGGTCGATCCGCGCAGCGGGCAGAGCTTCTACAGCGACGCCGTGTGGTCGAAGCTGCGCCTGTCGTCGAAGTCGCACTGGGATGTACCGGTGCAGACCCCGGCAGGCGTGGTGCATGCGCTGGTCTCGCACCCGACGCCGCCGGTGTTCGACGGCCCGGAAAAGCGCAACGCGGCGCGCAACCACGACGAACTGCGCCTGTGGCAGGAGTATCTCACCGCGGGTGACAAGCCCTGGCTGTGCGACGACAAGGGCCAGTGCGGAGGTCTGGCGCAGGATGCACGCTTCGTGATCCTCGGCGATCTCAACAACGACCCGGTCGACGGCGATGGCCGCCACGAGGCGATCGTCGAACTGATCGAGAACGCACGCGTATTGCGCTACCCCACCCCGCGCAGCGCGGGGGGTGAGGAAACCAGCCTCGCCCATGCCGCCAAGGGCATCGTGCGCAAGGGTGCGCCCTTCCACGCCACCGGCGACTTTGGTCCGAAGTCCGGCACCCTGCGACTGGATTACGTACTGCCTTCCACCGGGTTCGAGTACGTAGGCAGCGGCGTGTTCTGGCCAGCCAGCAACAGCCCTGAAGCGAAGATTGCCGACGGCAGCGACCACCACCTGGTGTGGGTGGATGTGAAGTGACCCCAGGCGCCAGGCGCGCTGCTCTGCCTTGGAGAGAGCCGCCGGGCGCGGCCCGGCGCTACCGGCTTACGGGCGCAGCTCGACGCCGATGGCGTCGGCGGCATCACGGGCGATCGAGCGCGCCTCGTCGATGGTGTCGGCGCGCGCCAGGGTGACGCCGACACGGCGCTGACCGTGCACGCTCGGCTTGCCGAACAGGCGTACAGCCGTATCCGGCACCTGCAGTGCAGCCGCGACGTTGTTGAAGTACGGCACGCCCTCGCCCTGCGCCAGCAATGCGCAGGATGCCGACGGACCACTCTGGCGGATCACCGGAACCGGCAGGCCCAGGATGGCGCGTGCGTGCAGCGCGAACTCGCTCAGTTCCTGCGATACCAGCGTCACCAGGCCGGTGTCGTGCGGGCGCGGCGACACTTCGCTGAACCACACTTCATCGCCCTTCACGAACAGCTCCACGCCGAACAGGCCCCAGCCACCCAGGTCATCGGTGATCGCACGCGAGATCTCCTCCGCACGCGCCAGGGCCTTGTCCGACATCGGCTGCGGCTGCCAGCTCTCGCGGTAATCGCCGTCCTTCTGCAGATGACCGATCGGCGCGCAGAACGAGGTGCCTGCCGCGTGGCGCACGGTCAGCAGAGTGATCTCGTAGTCGAAATCGATGAATCCCTCGACGATGCAGCGGCCGGCGCCCGCGCGGCCGCCGGTCTGCGCATACTCCCAGGCCGGCGCGATGTCCGCTTCGCTCCGCAGCGTGCTCTGTCCCTTGCCCGAGGAGGACATCACCGGCTTGACCACGCACGGCAGGCCGATGGCGGCCACGGCGGCGCGGTACTCCGCCTCGGTATCGACAAAGCGGTAGGGCGAGGTTGGCAGGCCCAGCGTCTCGGCGGCCAGGCGGCGGATGCCCTCACGGTCCATGGTCAGGCGTGCGGCACGCGCGGTGGGGATCACCCGCAGGCCCTGCTCCTGTTCCAGCTGTACCAGCGTCTCGGTGTGGATCGCCTCGATCTCCGGCACCACCAGATGAGGCTGTTCCTGGGCGATCAGCGCACGCAGCGCCATCGCATCCAGCATGTCGATCACGTGCGAACGATGCGCGACCTGCATGGCGGGCGCATCGGCGTAACGGTCGGCGGCGATCACCTCCACGCCCAGCCGCTGCAGCTCGATGGCCACTTCCTTGCCGAGTTCGCCCGAGCCCAGCAGCAGCACACGGGTGGCGGAGGGCGAGAGGGGGGTTCCGAGCTTGGCCATGGAGGGGTCCGGCGGTGATGTGAAGGCGGGTGGGCATTCTAGCCGGTCCAGCGGCGGTTCCCGACGAACGGTAGTCGCCATCTGATATCAATTTGATATCGTCACTTCGAACCCTCAAGGACGTACTGCCATGAAAGAGAAGTCGCTGTCCTCCCTCAACGGCCTGGGCACTCTGGCGGGCGCATTGCTCGTCGCCGTCTTCGGCGGTGTGCTGTTCGTGCTGGGCATCGCCGCCAAGGCGTCGACCGGCTCCCCCAACCTGCTGATGATGCTGGTTGGCGCGCTGGTCGCGGTGGTGGCGCTGTTCGCGCTGGCGGGCCTGTACACCGTGCAGCCGAACCAGGCCGCGGTGGTGAGCCTGTTCGGCAAGTACGTCGGCACCGTGAAAGACAATGGCCTGCGCTGGAACAACCCCTTCTACAGCAAGCGCCACGTCAGCCAGCGCGTGCGCAATTTCGAAAGCGGCAAGCTGAAGGTCAACGAGCTCGATGGCAGCCCGATCGAGATCGCCGCAGTGATCGTCTGGCAGGTGGTCGATGCCTCCGAAGCGGTCTACAACGTGGACGACTACGAGAGCTTCGTGCACATCCAGTCCGAATCGGCGCTGCGCGCGATGGCCACCAGCTATCCCTACGACCAGCATGAAGAGGGCCAGCTGGCGCTGCGCAGCCACGCCAGCGAGATCTCCCAGCACCTGAAGAACGAGTTGGCCGAGCGCCTGGCCGACGCCGGCGTGCAGGTGATCGACGCACGCATCAGCCACCTGGCCTATGCTGCCGAAATCGCCCAGGCCATGCTGCAGCGCCAGCAGGCCAACGCGGTGATCGCGGCACGCACGCGCATCGTTGCCGGTGCGGTCGGCATGGTCGAGATGGCCCTGGGCGAACTGCAGAAGAACGGCGTGGTGCAGCTGGACGAGGAACGCAAGGCGCACATGGTCAGCAACCTGTTGACCGTGCTGTGTTCGGACCGGGGCACGCAGCCGATCGTCAACGCCGGTTCGCTGTACTGAATCACCCTCGCAACGGGGCGCCCCACCGCCCCGCCAGGAGCATCCATGAGCGAGAAGAAAGCCTATCCACTGCGCATCAACGCCGACGTCCTGGCCGCGGCGCAGCGCTGGGCCGACGACGAACTGCGCAGCCTCAACGCGCAGATCGAGTACCTGCTGCGCGACGCGCTGCGCAAGGCCGGCAGGCTGCCGCATCCCAAGCCACCTCAGGAGGAGAAGGAATGAGCAAGCGCTGGACGTACCAGACCCTGGAAGTGCCCTCGACGCTGATGGGCAGCATGAAGACCGAAGCCGTGCAGGAGGCGTTGAACAAGCAGGGCCAGCTTGGCTGGGAGCTGGTCAACATCGTGATCCCCGCGCCGATGAGCGCAGCGGTGCTGGTCTTCAAGAAGGAGCTCTGACCATGCAGACCCGCCGTTCGCTGTTCGCCCTTTCACTGGCGCTGCTGAGCGGTGGCGCATTCGCCGCCGAACCGCAGCAGGTTGCCGCCCGGTTGCTGGACCACCTGCAGGCCGGCCGCATCACCGATGCGGAGGCGATGCTGACCCCGCAGATGGCCCGTGCCGTTCCCGCCGAGAAGCTCGACAGCGTGTGGCGGTCCCTGGGCGAACTGCAGCAGCGCGGCCAGGCCCGCAGCAGCGAGCAGCAGGGCCTGCACCTGGTGGAAGTTCCGCTGCAGTTCACCGGTGGCGCGGTGATCGCGCAGGTGGCCGTGGATGCACAGGACAAGGTCGCCGGCCTGCTGCTGCGCCCCGCCCCCGCGGCCAAGGCACCGCCGCCGCCGGCCGATGCGACCTACAGCGAAGTTGATTTCAGTGTGCCGCAGACACGCGGTGCGCTGCCCGGCACGCTGGCGCTGCCCAAGGGCAAAGGCCCGTTCCCGGCAGTGGTGCTGGTGCACGGCTCGGGCCCGCAGGACCGTGACGAAACCATCGGCGGCAACCGTCCCTTCCTCGATATCGCCCGTGGCCTCGCCGCGCACGGAATCGCGGTACTGCGCTACGACAAGCGCACTCTCGCCCGGCCCCAGGATTTCCAGAGCGGCACCTTCACTGTCGATGACGAATCCACCGACGATGCGGTGGCGGCACTGGAGGCCGTCGCCAGCGACCCGCGCATCGACGGCCGCCGCGTGTTCGTGCTCGGCCACAGCCAGGGCGGCATGCTTGCGCCACGCATCGCCAGCCGCTGGCCACAGGCGCGTGGCGCCATCCTGTGGGCCGCTCCCGCGCGCACGCTGCTGGACCTGCTGCCGGAACAGAACCGCTACCTGCTGAGCCTGGACGGCGACATCAGCGCGGCCGGTCAGGCGCTGCTGGACAAACTGGACAGCCAGATCGCCGCAGCACGTGGCAGCACGCCGGTACCCGCCAGCGAACTGCCACTCGGCGTTCCGCAGTCCTTCTGGAAGAGCATCGAAGCCGTAGATGCCCGCGCCGATGCACAGCGGCTGCGCGCACCGCTGCTGATGCTGCATGGCGGGCGCGATTTCCAGGTTCCCGATGCCGACTGGGCACTCTGGCAGAAGGCCCTCGCCCGGCGCGACGATGTGCAGTGGCGGACCTATCCGGCGCTGAACCACATCGGCATCGCTGGCAGCGGCCCGAGTTCGTTGAAGGAGTACACCCGGCCCGGCCATGTCGATGCGGGGTTGATCGATGACATCGCCCGATGGGTGGAGGCACAACGATGAGCCCCAATGAAGCCCGTCCGTTCGAGCTGGCTGGCAGTTCACCCCTGCGCGTGCTGTGGGTGCTGTTGCCGGTGCTGGCCGTGCTGGTCATCAGCGTGTACGTGCAGTTCAGCCGCACGCGTGCGCCTGCACCATGGATGGAAGTCACCCTGTCGCCGCCGTTCTTCCTGATGAACGGCAGCGCGGCATGGAGCATCGCCGTGCTGGTGCTGATCGGCGTGGGCCTGGGTACTTCGTTCTTCCGCCGCCGCGTGGAGCTGGTGGGTGGCGTGCTGGATGTGCGCTCGACGCTGTACCGACGGCGTACACCGGTGCGCGACATGCTGCTGGACCAGGCCGAGGTGGTGGACCTGGCGCAGGACCGCCGCTATGGCATCCGCTTCAAGACCAACGGCTACTCGATGCCCGGCTTCTATTCCGGGCATATGCGGCTGCAGGGCGGCGGCAAGGGCTTCGCCCTGGTCACCGACCGTCACCGCACGCTGGCGATCCCGGTGCGCGGCGGCAGCACCCTGCTGCTGAGCATGGAACGCCCACAGGCATTGCTTGACGCCCTGCGCAAGGTGGCCGCAGCCGCGCCACGGCAGTAAGCTGCGGACATGCATCGCCGACCGCTGCTGCTGCTGAACACCGAGGCCATCGAACTGTGGCCGGCCGATCTGCTGCGCGCGCGCAGCAACCTCGATGCACGCCTGCTGGCGCGGGCCCGCTGGGTGCTGCGGCGCAAGCGCGATGGCCGCTATCTGGCCGCCGTGCTGACGCAGGGCGTTCATTCGCTGGTGCCGCGTCTGCCGCACGAGCCTGGCGTGGAGGAGGCGCTGGCACTGCTGGATGCCCGCGCGTCACGCCCTTTCGCTGCGGCACTGGAGCAGCGATGGCTGCCCCTGGCGGGCTTGCAGCAACGCCTGCAGCACCTTGGCCTGGATGCGCAGGGTTACGCGGATGACACCGGGCTGCCGCTGGAAGCCGAGCCGTGCCTGCTGCATTTCGCCGGCCGCGATCGCTTTTCGCGGCCCCTGTGGTTGCGCCGCGACGCGGCGCAGGGGTGGCGGCGGATGCGCCTGCACGCGGCCCGCGATGGCGTTGCCCTGGATGCCATTTCCGGCTTCCGCAGCCATGCGTACCAGTTGGGAATCTTCGAGCGGAAGCGCGGCCGCGGCCTGAGCGTGGCGGAGATCCTGAAGGTCAACGCCGCGCCGGGCTTCAGCGAGCACCACAGCGGGCACGCACTGGATATCGGCACCCCGGGCGATGCACCTGCAGAGGAATCGTTCGAGCGTACCGATGCGTTCGCGTGGCTGCAGGCGCACGCCCGCGGGCATGGATTCCACCTGAGCTACCCGCGCGGCAACCCGCACGGGATCGTCTACGAGCCCTGGCACTGGTGCTGGAAACCGGCCAACGGCTGAGCCCCTCCCCACACTGCCCTCACCGCCGCAGGGCGTCGATCGCCAGCAGCACCCATCCCACCATCAGGCTGGTGCCGCCCACAGGCGCCAGCCGGGTAGGCCACTGCCAGAGCGCGCTGCCCACCAGGCTGCCGGAGAACAGCACGACGCCCAGCAGCAGCACGTACAGCGCCAGATGTGCGATCACGCCCTGCGCGCGCCGTCCCACTGCAACCAGCACGGCACCATGGGCGAACGCATACAGCGCCGCCATGTTCAGATGCTGCTGCGCCTGCGGATCGGACACGCCATGCGAGGCATAGGCCGACAGGCCGATCGAAGCGGCCGCCAACAGCGCACCGATGCAGGCCAGCAGCGAGGGCTTACGCGCACGTCGTTCCAGATTGAACATGACTGCTCCTTGCGCGGCGCCCGCCCGGCGGCGGACGCGGGATGAAAAAAAACGCGCCGCAGGAAGCGGCGCGTTTTCGTGTCCAACACTACATGGGTCAGCCAGCGCTTACTTGACGGCCCAGTAGATGTCGTAGGTGCCTTCCTGGGTGAACGACTTGTCCACGCCGTCCTTCCACGATTCGTACGGACGGTCGATGACTTCGTTGCCCGAGGTCACTGCCCACGCACGCAGGCCGTTGCGGGCCACGTCCAGGCCGGCCATGTGACCGGTGTAGGCCGCATGCGCCGAACGATGCGGGGCGACATGCACGTACTTGACCGGGGCACCACCGTCGATCTTGACGGTCAGCTCCTCACCGGTGGCACCTTCGGTACCCTTCCTCTTCACCGGCTGTGCGATGTCGAAGGCGTACTTCTCGGCACCGAAATCGGTGGTGATGATGCGGAACGGACCGGCGGCTTCAAGGCCATTGGCCTCCATCACGCGCTTGATCCACTCCTGGTTGTCCTTGATGGACTTGGTGATGGTGTCCTGGCCGCGGTCGACGTTGCCGGCGTTGACGACCAGCAGGTCTTCGGCCGGCACCTGCACGATACCCAGATCGGTCAGCGGCGCTTCCGGGGTGCGGTAGTCGACGTTCGGCACGGTGGCCAGCATGTTCGCCATGCGCGACAGGCCCAGCTTGATGTCGTCGCCGATCTGGCGGCTGACATACAGGCCGGCGTAGCGACCGAACAGGTCGAAGCCGTACTTCACCGAGTAGTCCTGGGTGATCTTGACGTTGCGACCACCCTTGCCGGTCGGCTCCAGATTGAAGGTGGTGACCTTGTCGTGACCCTTGGTCGGGTCTTCGATGGCGATCACAACACGCTTGTTCTCTTCGGCCTCGGTCACCTTCCAGGAACCGTTGCCCAGGTCCTTGGAGGAGAAGTCGAGGGTGGCACCGACGCCGGAGGCCGGGCCGGACAGCTTCAGTTCAACGGCGGGATCGCGCAGTACCAGCGGGTTCCAGTCCTTGAAGCGGCGCAGGCTGCTGACCGTGTCGTACACGATCGTCATCTTGCGGTTGGTCTCGATGCTTTCGGTGATGTGGCGCTCGCCCGGCAGACATACGCCAATGATGACGAACAGGCCAGCCACGATCCCCAAGGCGATCAGGAACTCGATAATACGGGTCATTCAGGAGTCTCCGGGGCCGATCCCACGGCCGGGTTGATTGAAGCGAAGCGCCAATCCTAGCAGGCTTCGCGGGCATTGTTTATCGCGATTGGCGCACCGGTTTCCCTGCCGGCTGCGTATTTGTATGGACAAAGGATTGGCAGGGTAGCGCATCCGGCCGCCCCGCATGTAGGGGGCAGCCCGTCCCGGGGCCCGGGAATGCCGGCCAAACCTTTGCCGGAGAAGGCTTTTCGTCAGACCAGCTGCAGTTCGAACGCCTTCAGGACGGCCCGCGTACGGTCGCGCACGCCCAGCTTGGACAGGATGTTGGACACATGGTTCTTGATGGTGCCCTCGGCCACGCCCAGCGAATTGGCGATCTCCTTGTTGGAGAAGCCGCTGGCCATCAGCCGCAGGATCTCCGTCTCGCGGTCGGTCAGCGGGTCCGGCCGGTCCAGGCTGACGAAATCATTGCGCATGTGCTCCAGCCCGGACAGCAGTCGCTGGGTCACCGCCGGCTGCACCAGCGATCCGCCGTCGGCCACGGTGCGGATGGCGCCCACCAGCTGGTCCAGGGTCACGTCCTTGAGCAGATACCCCTTGGCGCCGGCCTTGAGGCCCGCCAGCACCAGCTGGTCGTCGTCGAAGGTGGTCAGGATGATGGTCGGCGGCAGCTGTTCCAGCCGCGACAGGACCTGCAGCGCCTCCAGCCCGGACATCACCGGCATGCGCATGTCCATCAGGACCACATCCGGACGGACCTGGGGCACCAGTTCGACCGCCTGCCGGCCGTCGCCGGCCTCGGCCACCACCTCGATGCCGTCGTCCAGCGCCAGCAGCGAGCGGATTCCCTGCCGCACCAGGGTTTGGTCGTCGACCAGGCAGACGCGAATCATCAACGCACTCCTTCAGGAACCTTGGTAAGGGCGGCCACCAGCACGGTTGCCGGCACCGTCGCACGCAGGCAGAAGCCTTCGCCGGGGCGGGTTTCCACCTGCAGCTGGCCACCGCATTGTTGCAGGCGCTCGCGCATCCCGCGCAAGCCATTGCCCACATTGACCATTTCCGCGCCGACACCGTCGTCGCGCGCCTCGACCACCACCCGGTCCGGTGCCTCACGGTACACCCGGATCCACAGATGGCGGGCCCCGGAGTGGCGCACCGTATTGGTGATGATCTCCTGGGTGCAGCGCAGCAGCACGTGGGCCCGCTGCGGATCCTCCACGTTCAGGGGATCTTCGATGTCCAGCTGGATGTCCAGCGAGGGCACGTTCTCGGTCAGCGGGCGCAGCGCGGCAGCCAGGTCGATGGCGCTGGTCTCGCGCAACTGGCTGACCACTTCGCGCACATTGCCCAGCAGCAGCTTGGCCAGCGTGTGCGAGCGTTTCACGTGGTCCAGCGCCTTGCCTTCGGCGAGATGGCCGGCCACTTCCAGGTTGAGGGTCAGCGCGGTCAACTGATGCCCCAGCAGGTCATGCAGCTCGCGCGAGATGCGGGTGCGCTCGTTGACCCGTGCGCTCTCGGCCAGCAGGGCGCGGGTCGCCCTCAGCTCCGCATTCAGCCGGCGCTGCTCGTCGCGGGCGTCGGTCTGCTGCCGTGCGACCAGGCTGGTCACGAACATGAACATGGAGAAGCCGCCATACAGCAGCGACTGCATGAGTGCCTCGAACAACGGCATGTCGAGGATCAGATAGTAGACCGGCAGCACCGCCAGCTGGCTGAGCAGCAACCAGATCACGCCACTGCGCACGGGCAGCATCCACGGGATCACCCCGGCGGCCACCATCATCAGGATGCTGCCCAGGCCCGAACCGCTCAGGTAGCTGACGCCCAGGGCCGAGCCGGTCAGTACCACCAGCACCACCCGGTCGTACCAGGCGGCCTGGCTGCTGTCGCGCAGGCCACGGGTCAGCCAGAAGTAGCCGGCGCCGAAGAACAGGTAGGCGGCAAACAGCCACAGGGACCAGCTGTCGATACCGCTGCCGCCGTGCCGCAGCATCGACTCGTACTGGGAATACACCACGGGCAGGCCGACCATGACCCAGGTGAACAGGCCGGCCAGGCGCAGGACTCGGATTTGGCTGAGATATCCCAACATGGAGGCATCTTAGGCTGAACCAGCGCTCCTGCCCCCGGGCAGAAGTCATGGCGACGGGCGTGCCCCCGCCAGCCACCCATGCAATAATCGTGCGCAGGGTCCGTTGCAGGACCAACCGCGTTACCCCACGGAGTCACAATGTCGATTGTCATCCGCGACGTGCGCGAGCACGAGCTCGATTCCGTCCTGGCTTTGAACAACAACGCTGGCCTGGCCATCCTTCCGCTGGATGCCGCACGCCTGCGCCTGTTCTATGAAACCGCTGAGTACTTCCGCGTCGCCGAGCGCGACGGCAACCTGGCCGGGTTCCTGATCGGCTTCGGCAGCGACAGCCAGCACGACAGCAGCAACTTCGCCTGGTTCAAGCAGCAGCTGGACACCCCGTTCTTCTATATCGACCGCATCGTGGTCGCCAGCCGCCGCCGCGGTGGTGGCGTCGGCCGGGCGTTCTACGCCGATGCGCAGAGCTTCGCCGAGCTGCGCTACCCGCAGATGACCTGCGAAGTCTTCCTCGACCATGGTGCCGATGCCGCCCTGCTGTTCCACGGCAGCTTCGGCTTCCGCGAGCTGGGCCAGAACACCATGCCGCAGGTCGATGTGCGCGCCAGCATGCTGGCCAAGGAACTGTGCAGCTACCCGTGGGTACAGGAGACCTACGGCGGCAAGCTGCCGGATGTGGCATGGACACGCGACCGGCAGCTGCCGGCGCAGGCACAGCGGCCGACGGGGACCTGAGCGTGGCGGTGAATTTCGATTACGAACAGGCAGGTGAACTGAAGATCGGCCAGGTCGGCATCGCCAACCTGCGCGTGCGGACCCTCGATGTCGAACGACTCGTGCAGGAAATGCGCGAACGGGTGACCCGCGCCCCGAAACTGTTCGGCCGTGCCGCGGTGATCCTGGACTTCGGCGGCCTCAGCCAGGTACCGGACGTGGCCACCGCGCAGGCGCTGGTCGATGGCCTGCGCAGCGCCGGCGTGCTGCCGGTGGCGCTGGCCTATGGCACCAGTGCGGTCGACCAGCTCTCGCAGCAGCTCGGCCTGCCGCTGCTGGCCAAGTTCCGCGCCCAGTACGAGCGTGTCGAGACCGAGCCGGCCCCGCCGCCTGCGCCTGCGCCGGAGCCGCGCCGCGCCGCCCGCGCTGAACCGAAGCCGGCCCCGGCCGCTCCGGTGGCCAGGGTGGCCGAGGGCTCGGCACCGCAACCGGGCCGCATGCAGCTCGGCAATGTACGTTCCGGCCAGCAGCTGTACGCGGAGAACTGCGACCTGACGGTCATGGCGACCGTCGGCGCCGGTGCCGAGGTCATCGCCGACGGCAGCATCCATATCTACGGCACCCTGCGCGGCCGCGCGCTGGCGGGTGCCCAGGGCAACACCGCGGCGCGCATCTTCTGCCGTGATTTCCATGCGGAACTGGTGGCCATTGCCGGCCACTACAAGGTACTGGACGATGTCCCGGACAACCTGCGCGGCAAGGCCGTGCAGGTGTGGCTGGAACAGGACCAGGTCAAGATCGCTGCGCTGGACTGACGCAGCCCCAACATCATGCAGAACCAGGAGAAGTCCTTTGGCTGAAATCATCGTAGTCACCTCCGGCAAGGGCGGCGTCGGCAAGACCACTACCAGCGCGAGCCTGGCCTGCGGCCTGGCACGGCGCGGCAAGAAGGTGGCGGTGATCGACTTCGACGTCGGCCTGCGCAACCTCGACCTGATCATGGGCTGCGAACGCCGCGTGGTGTACGACTTCGTCAACGTCGTGCACGGCGAGGCTACCCTCAAGCAGGCCCTGATCAAGGACAAGCGCTTCGACAACCTGTACGTGCTGGCTGCCTCGCAGACCCGCGACAAGGACGCGCTGACCCAGGAGGGCGTGGGCAAGGTGCTGAAGGACCTGGCCGCCGACGGTTTCGACTTCGTGATCTGCGACTCCCCGGCCGGTATCGAGAAGGGTGCCTTCCTGGCGATGTACTTCGCCGACCGCGCGGTGGTGGTGGTGAACCCGGAAGTGTCCTCGGTGCGCGACTCCGACCGCATCATCGGCCTGCTGGATTCGAAGACACACAAGGCCGAATCCGGCCAGGACGTGCCGGCCTTCCTGCTGCTGACCCGCTACAGCCCGTCGCGCGTGGAAACCGGCGAGATGCTGAGCATCGTCGACGTGGAGGAAGTGCTGGGCCTGAAGGCGATCGGCGTGATCCCCGAATCGGGTGACGTGCTGAACGCCTCCAACAAGGGCGAGCCGGTGATCCTCGACGGCGAATCGATCGCTGGCCAGGCGTATGACGATGCGGTGAGCCGCATCCTGGGCGAGGAGCGGCCGATGCGCTTCACCACCGTGGAGAAGAAGGGCTTCTTCAGCAAGCTGTTCGGAGGGTAAGCATGGGCCTGTTTGATTTCCTCAAAGCGAAGAAGACCACCGCCGAAACCGCCAAGAACCGCCTGCAGATCATCATCGCGCAGGAGCGCAGCCATCGCGGTGGCCCGGACTACCTGCCGCTGCTGCAGCGCGAGCTGCTGGAAGTGATCAAGAAGTACGTCAACATCGACGTCGACGCGGTGAAGGTCGACCTGGTCAAGGATGGCCAGCACGACGTGCTGGACATCTCCGTGGCGCTGCCGGAAGGCCCGGAAAAGCCCTGACCCCCTGCCCCGCCCGTGCCTGCATGGGCGGGGCTGCACGATTCCGCATGACTGACACGACAACCGCCGTGGACATCACCTGCGTGGGCGATATCGCCTTCGCCGATGCACAGCGCCTGCTTGCCGCGCATGGGCTGGAGCTGCACCACGTCGCCGCCGGCGAGCCGATTCCCGGCAGCTACTGGGGCGAACCTGAAGCAGGCATCATCGCCAGCAACGTGTATGTGCGCGACGACACGCCCGTGCATTCGATGCTGCACGAGGCCTGCCATCTGATCGTGCTGCCGCCGGAGCGGCGCGCGCAGGTGCATACCGATGCCACTGATTCGGTCGCCGAGGAAGATGCCACGTGCTACCTGCAGATCGTGCTGGCCGCGCAGCTGCCCGGTGTCGGCAGCGCACGGCTGATGGCCGACATGGATGCGTGGGGGTATACGTACCGGTTGGGATCGACGAGAGCGTGGTTCGAGCAGGACGCCGAAGACGCGAAGGCGTGGTTGATCGAACGCGGGTTGCCAGTGGCGTAAGGCCGCGGGCGCGGTTGGCCACGGGCGCGTGGCGACGCGCCGAACTCTGCGGCGCCCCTCTTTTCACTCGGCGCGGTTCGAGCAGGACGCCGAAGACGCGAAGGCGTGGTTGATCGAACGCGGGTTGCCAGTGGCGTAAGGCCGCGGGCGCGGTTGGCCACGGGCGCGTGGCGACGCGCCGAACCCTGCGGCGCCCCTCTTTTCACTCGGCGCGGTTCGAGCAGGACGCCGAAGACGCGAGAGCCTGGCTGATCGAACGTGGATTGCCGGTAGCGTGACGCGCCGCGAAACGGGGTCACAAACCATTTTATGGGCAAAAAGGCTATGGACCCCACACCCCACCCCAG